>MHYJ01000165.1 GCA_001828445.1 Planctomycetes bacterium RBG_16_43_13 | reverse complement strand
TCTGAAGCGATGGAGGGAAGGGATTGGATATCTTACAGGAAGGTTGCTCACGATGAGATGCCGGATATATATCAGTCTGCCGACGTTGTACTCAACACCTCCGTGTCAGAAGGGCTATCCAATGCCGTTATAGAGGCCATGTATTTTGGAAAGGCAGTTCTGGCGTCAGATTGTGACGGAAACACGGCCGTTATCTCCGATGGTGTGGACGGCCTGCTTTATAAACAGGGTGACGAAGAGGATTTCCTGCAAAAAGCCAAATCCCTTATCCCTGATCCTGATTTTAGAGAAGGGCTTGGTAAGGCGGCCATAGATAAGGTCGCCAGGGAGTATAGCCTGGCTGCCGAGATAGAAGGGCATCTCCGATTATATGGCGAGATATTGGGGAAGCCCGTTAGTAGGATAAAGAGAAAATAAGACTTACTGCTTCGAGCAGATCAGAAAAATGTACCCGACTTTTATCATCCCCAAACCTCTACTGCCGTGAATGGACATGAATTAGAGATTATGATGGATTAAACTTCCTGACCTCAAGATTGGATATATTCTTAAAATGTTTGTAATTTGCGGTTGCAAGGGTTGCGCCCTGTATGAGGGCCGATGCCGCAATGAGGGCGTCAACAGTTCGCAGCCCCTCGGACATGGCGTGTCTTTCCAATAAATGTATGGCTTTTTCGGAGATACGTTCGTCAGGATGTATCAGATGGCAGATATTTTCCCTTATAAACTTCTTAACGCTCTTCAGTTCTTCTTTATTCATACATCCCTGCACCAATTCCATCATGCAAAGGGCGCTGATGTGCCTGTCCGAGTATGGAACATTCGCCATGAATTCCATAGCGCATGGGTCTCCCCTGAAATACCATATAAGGACATCGGTATCGAATATTACCTTGGGAATCGTTCTTTCCTCCGTTCAGCGACCCATTCGGCCACATTTTTTATGTCCTTCCTCTCTTTCCACATCCCGAACCCAACAGGGTTAAACTCCCGTTCCTCCTTCAAGAGAGGCTTGATTACGGCAACGGACTTGCCCCTTAGAGTGATTGTTACATCCCTCCCTTTCCGTATAGTTTCCAGGATTGAAGAGGTTTTACTCCTGAGTTCTTTTGCAGTGGCTGTTCTCATATTTCCCCCGAAGTGTGTATTTGGAAGTATACACTATCTTACGAAGGTGTCAATTTAAAGTTAATTCCATGGGGCATGGCAGTGGAGGTCGGGGGGTGAGACTTGCGAAGGGGCGATTGGCGGGTTGAGAGGGAGAGAGGGAAAATTAGATTTGATCTTCATAAAAAGTGTAGACGCGATACCCTGTTATTTCTGTAAGTTATACCATTGCCTTGCCTAACAATACCCCAATAATCTTACCTGTCCTGTCTTGGGCTAACTGGGGACGGGTTCAGATTTAAGTGATTTTATACAACCGAAATACGAACCCGTCCCCGATTGATTCAGAGTAAAGAATCCCATGTCAAGAAAATAGACCTGACCCCACTCCGCACTTTGAACTTCTACGTTTGTATATTTTATTTAGCGGGTCTAATTGTGAGCCAAAGACTCCCAAGTGGCGAATTATACACCTCAAATGCCCTACCTTTTACTTTTATAACAAACTTATCCAGTCCTTGTAATAAGTTATCCCTTAATTTGCTTCGGAATCTATCAGAATCTGACTTGGCTGGCAATATTGCACTTACCGTGCAAGTCACAACATCTATAGGTATAACAATCGGGGTATCTGTCGCACTTTTTTGACCACTGCTTATTATCAACCATATTTCTGTTAATTGACCAGAAGATTCCGAAAGATACATTGGAGCTAAGCCATTATAAAAATCATACGACCCAGTCCATTGATCCTTAATCTCGCTCATCTCGTTCCATTCCTTATACTTTTCATTTTTGATAAATCTAAGATTGACAAGATTGAGGCACTTATTGCAGGACGCGATGAAGTGTTTCTCTGTAATCCCCAAATCTTTTTCAGCTCTGGCCTCCCTCGGTGCCAATGCACTCACTGAAAGAAAAAGTATCAACACGACTGCCCACCACAATCTTAGTGACTTCATTTCTCCACCCCCTGTATTTAGACTTCTCAATACTTTATTTATCAAGCCATCCATTGCATATGTATTAGGGGTCTACTTGATTTTTTCCCCTTCAAAAATCACGCTGCCTATATTTGTTCTCATTTCTTTCACTTGTTTTGGAACGGCTTTCCCTTGGTGCTTTTCTTTGTTATGCTCCTCAAAGCAACCTTTATGGAATGGTTTTTCGCATTTTGAACAACGAACGCCTTCTCCCGTGGGCATGAGTCTCTGTGATCATAGAACGCATAAGTACATATATACGGCATAATTGTATCCCTCCGACAATTCACTGCATTTCTTGGAATTGTACTGGGTTACAACCGTTCTCTTCATCGCCGCGAACAGTGGCTTGCCCGTTATCCTCTCTGTGACCATTATTCCTTTGCCCCATAACTTCTCAATAACTCCGCTATTGCTTTATGTCCTTTCTCTACCGCCCTCTTTAACGGTGTTACACCTTCATTATCTTTGGCATTTATATCAGCACCTTTTTCAATTAATATTTTAGCAATTTCGGTACGCCCATTTGCCGCCGCAAACCTTAGCGGGGTGCAGCCCTCCCTATTGCTTGCATTTATATTCGCTCCTTTCTCGATCAATAATTTGGCTATCTCGATATGACCGCTGTTGGCAGCCGACATTAAAGAGGTCCACCCCGTGTTGTCTTTAGCGTCAAGTATTGCTCCCCTTTCAATTAATAACTTGACTATTTCGAGATGTCCTTTTTGTGTTGCCCATTTTAATGTTGTGTAGCCCTGGCCATCCTTTGCATTCACGTTTGTGCCTGCTGCAAGGAGACTTCTGACAATACTGAACTGACCATTGTACGCAGCATCAGATAGGTTTTCTTCATCATCATGATAGAGCGGAAGCATATCCCAACCTTTCTTTTCCTTCATTACTTTATTCATTTCCCCTTCAAGCCACGCCTCTGGTCTGCCATAATTAGCAGTAAATTTGGTTAGTGCGTGATTATAGTCGTCCGCGGCGATAATCCTTTGGTCTCGTCTTTCCACGCGCTGAACTGCTTTAGATTTCGAAAGGAAGTCATTTAATGCTATCTCGCCCTCACTCAGATATTCGTTAATTCTTAATGTCAAATAGGGTCTTCCACCATTGATTTTATATAAAGACTTGGCTAATTCTCTGTATCTTGCATTTGCCACGGTAGCAACATCATCGTTTCTTGTGCCTGCTGCCTGAACGAATATTCTCAACTGTTCCATCACCTCATCCCCAAGTTGCTTGAGATTGGAGTAAGTTCTTTCTGCCTGTTTCAATGCTGCTGTTGCATTTATATCATTTGGAAAATATCGAAGGGTCTCTTTATAACACTCGATTCCCTTTTCATAATCGCCATTATCAACATAGAGTAACGTCCCGTCATCCATAAGCTGCTTCTTATATGCTTCTTTAGTTTTCTGCAAAGTGTCTATCTCTACAGAGTTTTTAGGATTATTCTTTACGGACAGTATCTCTTCGTAATTCTTTATAGCCTGCTTATAATCCTCTATTTGCAAAGCTTCCTTGGCCGTGCTTAAAAGAACTTCGACCCGCGTAATTTTTTCGTTAAGTCCTTTTGCCTGAGCAACATATTTACTTTGAGGAGAATTCTGGACGACCTCCGCCGCCTTGCTTTTTGCTGCGGCATAATCTGACTTGCTAAACTGTGCCTCCGCCTCTTCATAGGGCTTTTTGCCTTTGTCACAGGCAGATAAGCTAAGACCTAATGCCAAAAGTAACAATCCCGCCAGTCTTTTTCTCTTATAGCGCTCATTTATCAAAGCCTTCATGGAGCCTCCTTAACTGCTTAATTTATAGTTTAAAGATTTCTGTAACGCTACTTTAATGGTATTAATTTGTCAATAGATATTTTTTTATGGCGTAATACTTCCTGTTAAAAGCAACTTATATTGCCTATTCTTGGGCGGGAACAGAGGAGTTGAATGTCGTCAGATATTGAAAAAAGAATCGGTGCGAAAATCACTGAAATCCGGTTATCAAAAGTGCTTACACAGGCCCGGCTTGCTGAAAAGATTAATGTCAGCGTGGAAACCATCTCTCGAATGGAAAGAGGCGTGGCGTTTCCATCTCTTAAAACAGTTGAAAAAATAGCTGAGGCCCTTAATGTCCCTGTAAAAACCTTCTTTGACTTCGATGAGCATAAGCCCAAGAATCAAGCTTTTGAAAGGGAATTGTCCAAGTTGGTCTCTTTTTTAAGAAATAGGAAGATAAAGGAAATTTCAATGCTGCATGATATCTTGAAGGTTGTATTTAAGAAGGTTGGATGACTATTCATGGTTTCCAAGTAGTTGCTGCCGTACTTCCGCCTTATTAACCGTATAGATAGTCTTGCTTAACGCCGCATAACGTTCGGCGTCTTCGCGGTGGTCAATCACGAGCAATCCGGTGCGAGGGAACCTCAATCTTGAACCAGTAGAATTAATATAAGGTTGGCGAACCACCGCAAGAAAAATGCCCACTATTTGATCCTTATCATCCTGTAATGCAAATTCTTCTACGACATGATGCAGAAGGCTATTTACGTTTTCGCCCCTCCTTGACCACTCCGCATCTCGTTCAAGATGGTAAATCTTCACACCCGGTGGCAACTGCTCATTCGTCACACGGAGAAGCTTTGGGCCACACTGACACCCATCCGAATTATACAGCGATATTACACGAGAGAGCTCCCCTGCTATGATTCCAGGTCTGTATCGCTTATCTGAAAATTTCAGCAATTTTTCCTCAAGGAGTGCCTTGATCTGTTCCCGTTGGGATTTAACATCATCATCAATAGCCCGATAAGGTTGCCGTGCATTTGCCTCTATAAAGTAAAATAATGGCCCATCCGATATCCTCAAATCGGGTGTCGGCCTGCTCTCCTCAATGACAAAGTCAACCTTACATTTTTGACTTGTGAGCAGGCCGACAAGATAGAAGAGAAAAAAGTTACCTATCAGTTGCTTAGGGTCGTTCGCAAGCCGACGCAATTCATTTCGTAATTGACTTTTAGGAATTGGATCGTCCAAGAAGAATAATGCCTTACCTATGACCCCGAGTGCCATAACGGCCAATACTTGCTCGTAATTCGGATCTGGGGCACGATCTTCGGGAGGCTTATACCAGTAGGCCAATACATCCTCGCACTTTGCAAGAATGCTGCTGCAACGAAGCTTTTTGTCGGACAGGAGATAGTTGGTGAAGAAGTTAGCCCCGTTGAGATGGTATTCCCATCCATGCGTCTCCTCATTTATTAGGTCGGATAGTAACGACACATCTACTTTATACTTTGGCATTTTTTCCACCACACAAAGCGCATGCAATATGCTTCATCTATCCCATCCTCAAATTCAGATAGGATGATTAATACTTATCCAAGTACCCATCATTTAAAGCATTCCTCTCGATATTGTTTAACACTGCTTGACTCCTCCAACTCTGTCAGGGAAAAAATTGCGGCCTCTTTTCAGACGCTGTCCCCCATTGCTACTGCTGTTCCTTTTCTATCGCAGATAGATAACAATCAATGACATCAATAGCCGTCTTCTCATATCCTGTTTTCGTTCTTCTTCGGATAGAGGAACAGAAACCCATAATGTCCGTCAAGTCCTGTGCAGCTACCGCGTTCCCATCAAGCAAGCAGTTGCAGACGCGATCTATGCATTGAACCCTAAGTTTAGTATTAGGAAACGGTGAATTATCTGCCATGAGCGTGCCTTTGAGTCCTTGAAGAATTGCGAATAGAGCACTCCCTATGTTTATTGTCATTGGAATACCTCCTTTATATTTTATTAAATCAAGTCGCCATTATAGCATCCGATCTTTTTAATTCACATGATTTTGGTATTTTTTAGCCTTGAACTTTACTGCCGGGGAAGGCAGTACACAACCGAGGGCGAACCCGTCCCCGATTACTCCCTTGCCCTCTTTTTAAGGCCATGTAGCAGGTATGAAAAAATTATTTTTCACCCTTTTTGAACAGTTTATATCATACAATTTACCTCTTAGCATTCAAAATGACCAAATGAAACTTTGGGAATCTTACCAGCCCACTCTTTTTCTAAGAGAGGAATTCTCGTCCACCCTTAACAAGGGGGTGAATGGAATTGGACAACATTGGAGGCTGCCCTTGACAAAATTGATCATTTTCTTCTTTTAGGAAAAAGTTTTATCAAAACTTCAGTATAGATAGATAGAAGAGATGGCAAGATTACTAAAATCAAAAAAGGAGAAAAACTATGCAGTCACTTCAATGCGATCTAAAAATACCACGCGCCAACCAAGCAGCATGTCGCTCACCACCAAATTCAAGAATACATACAATATGCAATGTGGCTTAGTAGAGCGAGCACAGTATGACTTTTATTAAATAATCAAAAAAAGGATGGAGATAATGAATCATAAAAAATTAGTAATTCCGTTGATTTTAGTTAATGTACTGCACGGTGGAGAACCCTTAGGTGGGAGATGTGATAGTTTTGATGTGAGCAGCTTCTGTGTTGCGGGCAGCCTTCATCATGACATGCATCACATGGAGCATCATGATTACGCTGATTCCTCGCCGAGGAGATCTATTATGGTCATCGATAGCTCTGCGGCATCAAGTGTGCAGTTACCCACATTCTCAGTTTGAGTGGATAATCCATAACACGATGTCATCCCCGATTGCGTCAATCATTGTCGGGGATGACTTTCTTTTGGGGACATGAGAACCCCAGCTACAACCACCAGTGGAACCAAGGGAGAACCCCTTGTTTAAATTTCCATCTCCACTCCGACAAAACCGCTTCTGCCAATAATAGGAAATCCAGGGACAACCCCCTGTTTAAATTTCAATCCACCTCGCCGACAAAACCACTTCTAATAGCAGGTTCAAAATCATCTGCTTTCAGTAAACAGCAGTTCAGGGTCTAAATCCGCTCCATTGTCCCATTCGATGGTATCAAAGCTCACGTGGACTGAATTAAAAAGCTTCTCGTCCTTCAATTCCCTGAAAATGCCTTTCTCAAGATATGGTTTTGCATCAAACAGCTTTTCCGCGCCATCTTCAAAGGTAATAGCCAGTTTGAAGTCAGATAAAGGCCGTACGTTTTTTACACCGATATACATATCAACACCTCCTCGCTTATTTGAGCGGTTCAATCTTAAACGGCAACTCGCCTTTTGAAGCCAGCACCCAGTCGGCTGCCAATTCATCTTTGTGAAGTTCCGCCCACGCCAAAACAAGCTTTGCCTGCTTTGAAGGCAGATTCCCATCAATGATGTCACAAGTTGTTATATCCACTACCGCCTTATAATCCTGATAGTATGCATGGAAATGAGGCGGGTTGTGCTCAGCCTTCCCGCAATACATTCTAACAATTATCCCATAAAACATGCTTATAGTCGGCATATCTTGAACTCCTTTCTGGAGATTATCAGCACATAACTAAAGTTGTCAAGGAATTTGGCAGGGGTAGCCGCTCCGCAGATTGCCGACTTCACCCTATCACGCCGGGTATAAATCCCGCCAAGGGAGAGGGAGAATTAGAGAAAGTCAATGTCTATTTTCCGAAGCAGTAATACTATTTCCTTTCACGCATTTTCTTAGTATAATATAAAAAATGGATAGCAAGCATAAGACAATTCAAGAAATTGAGGAAAAGGTTGAGCATAAGACCAGGAAGCCCCCATATTACAGTGTTTTCCTGTTGAATGATGACTATACGACTATGGATTTTGTTGTGCATGTCCTTGAGAGGGTCTTTCATAAGTCATCCGTTGAGGCCACCCAGATAATGCTACATGTACATAATAAAGGGAAGGGTCTGGCGGGTATATTTACTAGGGATATAGCGGTGACAAAGGTGGATAAGGTGCACAGGCTTGCAGAGGAGCATGCTTTCCCACTGAAATGCAAAATGGAGAAGACATGATTAATAAGGAACTGGAACTTATAATTGAGGCCACAATAATCGATGCCAGGGTCAGGCATCATGAATACCTGACTGTTGAACATCTCCTGTATGCCCTTCTTCACGATGCATTAGGGGTAAACATCATTGTGAATTGCGGCGGGAATGTGTCGGGTATAAAATCAGCCATAGAAGATTATTTCCGTAAAAACATTCCTCTTGTTACGGATAAGTCAGGAGTTTATCCGGAGGAGACCATCGGGTTCCAGAGGGTAATCCAGGTGGCATTGAACCATGTCCGTTCCTCCAACAAGGCAG
>MHYJ01000164.1:5210-12582 GCA_001828445.1 Planctomycetes bacterium RBG_16_43_13 | reverse complement strand
GTAAATATGGAGGTAGCCGTGCCTTCGAAAAATATGGGCGACATCACGGGCGACCTGAATTCTCGACGCGGCAGGATACTCGGGATGGATACGCAGGGCAATATGCAGATCATAAAGACGCAGATACCGATGAGCGAGATTATGAACTATTCCACAGAGTTACGTTCCATCACCGCAGGAGAGGGTTACTATGCTATAGAGTTCTCCCACTACGACGTTGTCCCACATAAAGTTACTGAGGCAATAGTTGCTAAGTCGAAAAAGGTAGAGGAAACGGAGGAAGAATAAGATAAGGGGTAAAATAGGGTAGATGGGTTTTTAATCCCACGTCTTATTATTTCAATTTTCTTTTCTCATGAACTATCTCTTGATAAAAATATGGGGTATAATATAATATGTGTGCTTTATTGGTATTACATAAACATAGAATAGAAAGGAACTGCTATGATTAACTTAGAGGATTTACTCCAACTCCTCGTGGAGAGGGGTGCGTCCGACCTGCATATTAGTGCGGGCTCGCCTCCTCGCATTCGTGTAGATGGCAAACTAATGGCAACGGAGTTTGACGCTATGACTAAAGAAGATGCGCAGAAGTTGATTTACGGTATCTTGAGCGAGGACCAGGTGGCACGGTTCGAGAAGGAGCTTGAGCTCGACTTTTCATTCGGCGTAGAAAATTTGGGACGGTTCAGGACAAACGTATTTATGCAGAGAAATGCAGTTGGGTCGGTATTTCGCTTAGTGCCTCATGCGGTAAGGGGTTTTGACGACCTGGGATTGCCGAGAAAGGTCTGTCAGGATTTGTGTCATCTTCCGAAAGGGCTTGTTCTCGTAACAGGTGCAACTGGTAGTGGTAAATCGACTACGCTTGCTGCTATGATTGACTATATAAATGCCACCCAGCCCTGCCATATAATTACTGTAGAAGACCCTATAGAATTTGTCCACGAGAACAAAAACTCGCTCATAAACCAGCGTGAGGTTGGGGCTGATACGCGTGGGTTTAAGAATGCCCTCCGAACAGTTCTTCGGCAGGACCCCGACGTCGTGATGATTGGTGAAATGCGGGACTTAGAGACAGTAGAGGCGACACTCACCATCTCCGAGACAGGACACCTCTCATTCGCCACACTGCACACGAGCGATGTTACTCAGACGATAAATAGAATCATAGACATATTTCCTTCGCATCAGCAACAGCAGATTCGGACACAGTTATCGTTTACACTATCCGCCGTCTTCTGCCAGCAGTTGATACCGCGTTCTAACAAGAAGGGGCGGGTGCTGGCTGTGGAGATTCTGCTGGCTAATTCTGCGGTCAGAAGCTTGATAAGAGAGGACAAGGTTCATCAAATATATTCCGTAGTGCAAACAGGCGGCAGGGCGGGTATGCAGACGATGAACCAGTCCCTATTTGATGTATATAAGGCAGGGCATCTGACATTCGAGGATGCCAGCACATATAGCAGTGACCCAGAGGAACTGAAGAGGATGATGCAGAGGGGAAGTTAAAAATGAAAGGTACAGGAATTGGGGGGATAAAGTTTTGATTTAGGAGTTACGATTTATTTGGTAGTATTTTGATTTATAATAAATGGTAAGTATAGCGAAACTAACGAGGAAACGGCTGGGTGAACTGCTCGTGGAGGAGGGACTCCTAAAAGAGGAGCAAGTAGCTGAGGCGCTCAAACAGCAGAAGGCAACGGGGAAACTGCTGGGCGCGTTGCTCGTCGAACTTGTCTGGGTGTCGGAATACGATATAGCACGGACGATAGCGAAACAGTTTGGGCTTCCTTATTTAGATGCGTCAAAATATGCGGTGTCTAAGGATGTGGCTGATATTGTCTCCTCTGAATTTATGTATAGTAACCAGCTTATTGTTCTTGATAAGATGGGGGGTGCGGTGATAATAGCGGTCTCGGGGCTAATCGACCAGGGAGTGTTCGAGGAATTGGAGAAGAAGTTCAGCTCGAAGGTCTTCATATACGTATCGACTGTCAGCCAGGTGGCGGCGGTTCTGAAGAAAAATTATCCAAATGGGGCGAAGTGAGGAAGGATAAGTTTAGCCGATTGATATGTCTTTTTCCGTGTGGTAGATAAGGGATTTTTAAGGGCGAAAAAATGAAGGACAAATTTAGCCAACGTATTAGGAAGGCGTTGATAAAGCACGGCGTCATCGAGGATGCGAAGGCGGACGAGGCGCTTGCATTAGCCGACAAGGAAGATAAGTCGTATTCTGAGGTCTTGCTTGAACACGGCTTCGTGGATGAGATGGGATTGATAGGGGCGCTCTCGATAGAGGCATCGATACCGCCGATAGATGTAGAGAAGATTCAGGCAGAGGAGGAGGCATTACAGGCGATAAGTCAGGAATTAGCGACGTATTATTGCGTATTACCTGTATCTAAAATTGGTGATATACTCACACTTGCCGTCGGCAATCCGTTCGACATATTGAAACTCGATGACCTCCGCACAGTTACCAATTGCGATATCCGCCCAGTTATGAGCACAGAGACCACTATCAGGAAACGTATCCAGCGGGTATATAACCCAGAAGAGCATAAAATGGGTGAGCTTCTTGACAGTATGGACGATAGCAAGTCCTCTATAGAGGTGAAGAAAGAAGCGAAAGAAGAGGAAATGGATTTGTCCAAGCTCACCGACGAAACTGGAGAGAGTCCTGTTATAAAGTTAGTAAATATGATAGTAGTACAAGCGCTGAAGGATAAAGCAAGTGATATTCATATAGAGCCATACGAGAAGACCGTTCGTGTTCGCTACAGGCAAGATGGTGTTCTAAAAGATTCTATAGCACCCCCAAAGAGTATGGTTAGTTCTATCGTCTCTCGTATAAAGATTATGTCCAACCTCGATATAGCGGAGCGTAGAATACCTCAAGATGGTAAATTTCAGGTCAAGTATGAAGGCAGGCAAATAGATTTCCGTGTCTCTATCCTTCCAACTATACACGGTGAAAAGGCAGTTATGAGGGTCCTTGATTCATCAAGTTTAAACCTTGGCATAGCTCAGCTTGGCTTTGAGCCAGAGGCAGAGGCAGCATTTCGACGAGCCATAGATTCTTCTTACGGTATGATACTTGTTACAGGACCTACCGGCAGTGGGAAAAGCACTACCCTCTATGCCTCGCTAAAGGAGATGCTAAATCCTGAGGAAAACGTTGTTACTGTAGAGGAGCCGGTGGAATACCAGTTGGAAGGTGTTAATCAGGTACCGGTTAATGTTAAGCGTGGGCTTACGTTTGCAGCTGCGCTACGTTCTATATTGCGACAGGATCCAGATATTATAATGGTCGGTGAAATAAGGGATTTTGAAACGGCGGATATAGCTGTAAAATCGGCTATAACTGGACACCTTGTATTAAGCACTCTTCACACAAATGATTCAGCATCATCTATAACAAGGTTGATAGATATGGGTATCGACTCCTTTATGGTTGCTTCATCTGTTATATTGATAGCGGCACAGCGGCTTTGTCGTAAGCTCTGCGATAAATGTAAGGCACCTATGGACGTTCTACCGCAAAAAGATGCTCTTATAAAAATGGGTTTTAGGGAGGAAGAAATGAAGGGTTTAAAACTCTGGAAACCAGTTGGCTGTATGGGCTGTGGTAATGGCTATAAGGGTAGATTTGCTATACTTGAGGCACTTGAGCTTACTGAGGGTATAAAGAGGATGGTGATAGAAAGTAAGTCCGCTATGGACATAAAGCGATTTGCTATAGATAAGGAGAATATGATAACATTGCGGAGATGTGGTATTATAAATGCAATGAAAGGCAGGACGTCGTTAGAAGAAGTGTTGCGAATGACTATGGGAGATGAGTTCTAAGTAATATGGCTATCTTTACTTATAGTGCAAAGACCTCGGATGGTAAGAGGGTTGACGGTACAATAAGGGCTGGGGATAGAACTACAGCTCAGGACGAACTTCGCAAGAAACGTCTTACAGTGGTTAGTATATCTGCAGTAAAGGATAGAAAGAAAGGTTATGGATTATTCGGCCCACCAAAGCCGCACGTAAAACCAAAAGACATAGCAGTAGTAACGCGACAGCTCGCTACGATGATATCAGCGGGTATACCCTTACTTGAAGGGCTTGAGATACTCGAGGAGCAGGCGGCAGATAAGGGTTTCAAGATTGCATTCGGTAAAATAATAGAGAAGATTCGAGCAGGCACTGATTTTTCGACTGCCCTTTCAGAGTATCCGAAGGTCTTCGGCAAGATTTATATTAATATGGTGAGAGCGGGGGAAGCGAGCGGACAGCTTGATACTATATTAGTGCGGCTTGCTGAGTATCTTGAAGCTACGGAGGCATTAAAGAGGGAAATAAGATCTGCTATGACATATCCTGTAGTTTCTTTGTTCTTAATTCTATCTATAACTATAGGTCTTCTTGTTGGTATAGTGCCTAAGTTTAAGGAAATATTTAATGCACTCGGCGGTGAGAAGAATTTACCTGCGCCTACGAAGATATTGCTTGATATTAGTGATTTTATGCAGCAACAGTTTTTGCTTATGATTGGCATCTGCGTTGTGTTTATAATTGCCTTCCTAATGTATAAGAAGACCAAACGTGGCGAGTGGCAGTGGCACTGGGTTATTCTTCATATGCCTGTATTCGGGCCACTCTTTAGGAAGGTTGCTATATCGAGATTTGCGAGGACGTTTTCTACTCTTCTTGGTAGCGGTGTACCTATGCTTGCCGCACTTGATATAGTTGGCGCTACTGCTGGCAATAGATTACTGGAAGATGCGGTGGCAAAAGCGAAGGATAAGGTTACAAAAGGTGAACCATTAGGGGAACCGCTTGCCGCTACTAAGGTGTTTCCTCCTATGGTTACAAGGATGATTGCAATAGGTGAAAAGTCTGGTGCCCTTGAAAAATTGCTCGGCAAGATCTCTGAATTCTATGACCAAGAGGTTAAAACAATGGTAGAGGCACTTACCTCTCTAATAGAGCCGATAATGATAGCTGTAATGGGTGTCTTAGTAGGTGGTATTGTCCTTGCCATCTTCCTGCCCATATTGAAGGTGCAAGAGATGTTAACAAAGAAATAAGAGCTAAAGATTCATTAATATAATCGTGCAATCAAACCTTTGACCTTGTGTTCGTATCTTTATACCATAACTAACTATGGTTGTTACTACAATCATAAGAAGGCAGAGTAGTAGTGCTTCCCTAAAAAGCCGATTGAATTGGCTCATAGCATTCCGCCTTATTATTTCTATACTTGCTATGGCGGCTATATTAGTGCTGGAGGCACGGTTTGCCGCCATACCTACTAAATATGTTTCATCATACTATACTCTTATTGTCGCCTGTGGAGTAAACATCATTTATTTCTTTCTTGTGCGGCTTGGCTCAGACACAGGTGGTAAGGGCATAGTGAATCTGCGTTGGCTCGCAATAATACAAATACTCGGTGATATTATGATAGAATCACTCCTTGTCTATTTTACCGGCATAGACAGGGTTTTTGCCTATCTCTACTTTGCCACCATAGCGTCTGCCGCTATCCTGATATCACCAGTTGCGTCATATTTTTTCACATCGCTTGCCGTAGTCGCATTATCAGGTGTCTCGCTTGCTTATTTCTTCTCTAATCAAGGTGCGGGATTCCATCTTCCGTTTGTAGATGTGTCAATACAAAAGGTGTATGTATCTAATCTGAATTTTATACTTCCCTATCTATTCTTTTTCTCACTCAGCTTATATGTAGTGGCATTTTTAGCCAGCCAACTATCAGAGGAGGCAAGCCATATAAAAATATTGAATGAGGAGATATTACGTAATATGTCAGGTGGCGTAGTAGCAGTAGGCAGGGATGGGAGAATCGCCTTTATAAACCCGCAAGCAATTGTCCTTATGGGACCTTATAGCCACGATAATCTTGCCGCAAATAGTTTGTATAGTGCCACGCTTCCGAAAACTATAGTGCCTCTTATAGAACGTTCTTTTACAGGTGCAGGTAAGGTTGATACGGAGATAGAATTAGGTGGCAGGATAATAGCCGTTACAATTACCACATTAGCGGATGCAAATAAGTCACCTCGCGGTGTTGTGGTAATACTAAATGATGTTACTCATCGCAGAGAGGCGGAGCGTATGAAGGAAGAGGCAGAAAAATCGCGTGTACTCGTTGAACTTAGTGCTGGTGTGGCACACGAGATAAGAAATCCACTCGCCTCTGTAAGAGGTGCAGCGCAGGAACTTCAGAACTGGCATTTAGATGATGAAGATTACAAAAGATTGACAGAGATAATAGTAAAAGAGTCAGACCGCTTGGATAAGATTATTAAGGACTTCCTCGATTTCGCAAGCGAGAAGCCGCTCGAACTCACACTCTTTAATATAAGCGACGTCCTGCGAGAGACAATATCCCTTCTTGAGACGAGTAATAGCAATAAGACCTTTACTGTAAAGATGGACATTCCTAAGGCGATTATCTGTAAATGTTCTCCTGATAAACTAAAGCAGGTCTTTCTGAACGTGGGGCTCAACGCTGTATCAGCCATTCCTAACGAAGGTGGAGTAATAAGGATAAAGTGTGAGACCGTAAGCGATATATTTACCGGCAGAGATGATAAGCATTGGATAAGGATAGAATTTGAGGATAATGGTGTCGGTATATCTCGAGAAGCAATGGATAAAATATTTGCCCCATTTTTCTCGACTAAACCGCAGGGGATAGGTATGGGACTTACCATATCACGCAAGATTATCCAGCAACACGGCGGATATATAAATATAGAAAGCAGGGAAAGACAGGGAACTAAATGCTCTATCTGGTTACCTGCATAAGAGGATAGAATATATGCTAACCACTTTACGTAATATTGCGTTCATATTTACTCTGCTCATCCCATTTATGGATATACCTGCTCTTTTCACCTACGATACAGTTCGCCTTCCACTCCTTATAACATTTAGCTCGGTCATCCTATGGTGCATTCTCGCTGAGATAATAAAAAGTGGCGAGATGTCTTCCCGTAAAAGCCCCCTCTCAAGTGCGGCTATACTATTCCTTCTGTGCAATATCCTTTCTATAGTTAAGGCAGTGAATATATATGATGCAGTTCGGGCAGTGCTGCCAATTACATCTTACTTGTTGCTATATTGGTTTATCGTGAGCGGCTATCTCTCACGAACTCTCGTAATTAAGTATGCAGTTAACGTGATAGTTTGCGTAGGGCTCGCACTCTCTGTATACGGGATAATGCAGAAGTTAGGGATTGACTTCATAGATTGGGGAGGAGGTAGGGGGGCGATAAATAGTATAACCGGCTTAGGTGAACTACAGCCCGTCTCCACGCTCGGCAATACGAACTACGCAGGCGGGCTTCTC
>MHYJ01000164.1:4814-5058 GCA_001828445.1 Planctomycetes bacterium RBG_16_43_13 | reverse complement strand
TGTGGTTATAGTCCTCGCTATTAGATTTTTAGTCGGCTCGACTAAGTGGCGTCTTGTCATATCTGCGGCGATACTCTTATCTATCAGTTTTGTTGGTTACATCAGTTACCAGAAAATCGCCACTATATTTGACACGTCTTACAATTCAAATAAAGTCCGCTTGGACGTATGGAGTGGTGCTGTCAGGATGTGGCAGAGTGAGCCGACGTTGGGTGTAGCCCCCGGCAATTTCCAACTCCGCTTC
>MHYJ01000164.1:0-4640 GCA_001828445.1 Planctomycetes bacterium RBG_16_43_13 | reverse complement strand
TGGTTTTTTGTGGGGAGTTTCAAATCTCAACTCTCAACACATAACGCGCAACTCCCAACTCTAATCGCTTTAGGCGGCGGCGTAATTGGTTTCCTCGTTGCCGGCTTTTTCAATTCGCTTATAATATTCATAGCACACTCTACATACTTCTTCGTATTTTTAGGGTTTATAGAATTAGTAGGAAATAGCCGTCCCGCTATCCGCAAACGTCCCGCAGGAGAGAAAGTATTGGCAATATCTGTCTGTATGTTCTTCGTTAGCATATTCCTAATATATTATACATTCCAGTATATGACGGCAGAATATTACAGCGATAAGGGGCGTCTCCTCCTCTCAAGAGGGCAGTATGGAAAACCGCACTTGCTCGAGGAGGCAAAGACAACGCTCGAAAAGTCACGAGACATCGACTTCTATAGGTGGAAGATGCACTATGACCTCGCATCTACATATAAACTGCTCGGCAAAAACGAGGACGCCCGCCTCGAGTATGAGTATATGTTAAACCTAAATCCCAACCATCCCCCCGCACTCAACAATTTAGCAAATATATTAGCAGAGGGAGCGGTAAACCCCTCAGATAAAAGGTTACAGGACGCAGAAGCACTCCTAAAAAAGGCGATTGATATGGCACCGTCCTTCCCCCTCTCGTATCGTAATCTGGTAGGGGTCTACCTAAAAATGGGCAAACAGAATGAGGCGATGCAAACACAGGTAAAGGAACAGGAACTGCTGAAGTATTTTAATCCTATTAAATGACACTCCTTCCTTTTGCTCCTGTTCCAAAATCCTAATTACCAAGGGTATTTGGTTGATAAGCACAGAAAAAATATTTTGCCCCATAATTTTATTGCAGAGGATTCCCCTTATTCCCCCTCCCCGCATCAGGGCAGTAGTCCTTTATCCTGCATTTGTCGCAGACCGCATCACACGGCTCGGGGTGGATGAGGACGATAGTGTCCCGAAAGTCGCTGTCTATATCCGTCTCTATGATGTCGCAGAGAATGTGGACGTCGCCCAAACTGCGGAACTTCGAGACCGTTATGTGCATATCTATATGGTGCTGGTTGCCTGAACTCCTCGTCCGCAAGCCGTGGAAGTCAACTAACTCCGTGTCATACTTCTTAATTATTGTCCTTATTCTCTCCTCGTCGTCTTTTGAGATGCTCGCATCCATCAGCCCGCCTATCGACTTTGCTGATGTAGTGTATGCCAAATGCGTTATGAATATCGCCACTATGCAGGCGGTTATTGGGTCGAAGACGGTATTGCCTGTTATATAGACAACGGCGAGCCCGCCGAATACCCCGACGCAACTATATACGTCTGTGGTCAGGTGCGCCGCATCCGCCTCAAGTGCGACAGAGCCACTCTCCTTCGCCACCCTCGTCAGTATTCGCGAGACAAAGATGTTTACTACGGCGGAAAATGCCATCACCGCCAGCCCCGCAGGGAGATTCTCGACAGGGGACTTCGTTATGATTTTCTCTATCGACTCGTAGAATATAATCCCTGCCGCTACGAAGATGAGTAATCCCTCGAACAAGCCCGATATATTCTCGAACTTGCCGTGTCCGAATGGGTGTCCCTCGTCGGGCGGCTTCTGCGAACCCCTCACCGCAAAATACGCCATAACGGCGGCGACGAGGTCGAGGGTGGAATGTATCGCCTCGCTTATGATGCTGATGGAGTTCGTGAGCAAGCCCACGAAAAGTTTCGCCAGCACAAGCGTAATATTGGATGCGATAGAGATGCCTGCCGCAGATGTCTTCTTCATAGAGGGGTTGATGATATACTAATTACGGATGGGTTTCAAAAAAATAGTTGTATAAGTAGGCGGGGCTTTACCCCGTTAGAAATACTTGGTATCATAGGTTTTACTCTCAAATTTACATCTAAACTTTTATTATGAGAATTTCTAACGGGGCTTACTGGTCAATTATAATCATTCCCCCTCGCCGCTTTCCGTCCTTAGGAGGTGCCTGCTTTATAATACGGTCGCCGTCCTTCCACTCCTTTTTTACCTCCTTCGGTAATGTATATTGGTCTTTTCCCTCCATATCCAGCAGGGCTACAGTGGCTGTCTCTCCTCCGGATACGAATATCTTTGTTACGTTATAAATGTCATCACCTTTAAGGTCAACGAAGATGGATTTAGCTGGAGTGGTATCTGCCCAGCTCAGCCGCTCAATATTGTATGTGTCATTTCCGCTCTGGTCGATTGTCAGAGATACCGAATTGTCATAGGCAATCGCCATATGTCCGCATTTATAGGTGTCATTACCGCTCCTGTCAACGAAGAGGGATAGCCCATAGTGTGCGGCGCCTCCACAGCCATAGAAGTTGCTTAATGCCCGGTATGTATCGTTACCTTCGAAATCATAAATTATTCCTATGCCGTAGAAGTATGCAGATGCGATTGCCTGCTGAACCGCACCGACCACCTGATGAATGTCGTTGCCTCTGCGGTCTATAAAAAATCCTATCCCGCCATAAAAGGAGCCGGGTGAACTTTTTCCCTTGCTGGCTAAGCGACGTCCGGCGCCGACCCCGTGAGACCAACTGCCGAAACTATACTTATCATCTCCTGCTGTCTCCAGCAGTATCCCCAGCCCTTGAACCGTTCCATATCCCTGGCTCATAGCCCCAGAAGTATAGGTGTCTTTCCCACTACGGTCTATGAGGATGCCAAGCCCCAGCATTCCCATTCCCTGTGTTCCATTCTTTGCTTGATAGGTATCATCTCCTGCCTCGTCCATTAGGAGACCGACACCGCATAGAGATGAGCCCTGAGAGAAATTCCCTGCCTCATATTTATCGTTTCCTCCTACGTCGATGAGCATACCTATGCCCATAAGTGCCGAGCCCTGTGCCCAATCCTCGTCGGTTTTATATATATCGTCTCCCGATAGGTCTAAACAAAGTGAAACCCCGCAGGGTGAGTTCTTCGACGAACCTACTGCCGCCTCGTAGGTGTCATTCCCACCTAAGTCGATGTATAGCACCGCTCCTTCTTTGTAGTCATCATTATTAGTTCCGCCAATATAAATAGTCCCGAGCGGTGTGGAACATTGGAAAGGTGGCATATCTTTGCCCTTCATCTGTTCAGCCGCTTTGGATAATTTCGGCAGTCCTTTCTCAACCGCCTTTGCAAGGACGAGAGATGCCTCCAATAGTTTCGGGAGGTCGATTTCTCCTATCAGCCGTTCAATCCGCTTCCGCTGACCATTTTTATCCTTTTCTACACTTACAGCATCATTCACAAGTGAGGGGAATGCCTTCTGGAGGGATATGAGGTCATCCTTGTCAATCTTAGCCAGTGCCTCTGAGCGGTATCGAGCCGCCTGTTGAAAGCCGTCGAGGATAATCGCAATCCCCTGACGCAAGTCCTCAGGCATTTGGGCGATTTGGTCGGTGATATTTTTGTCCAATGGATGTTTGGCATCGCTCCCTATTATGGAGGCAAGGACCTTTACAAGGTCGGATTTCTCGGATGGAGACGTCTTCTGCGGCTTCTCTGGTAGCCAGTCCATCGCCTTCTCGAGGATGGCGCTAATCGTCTTCGCCTCATCTGTCAGGTCAAGCGCCAACGTCTCGCTCTCAGGAATTATTAGGAGTGGTTTGTCAAAGTATTTTCTGATACGGGGATATTCCCCTTTTACATTATCCTCTCCACTCCATTTATCAACTATGATGTCTCCCTCCTTAAGCCCTAACTTACCGATGCCGTAGAGGATATGCTTCTTCGTCTCATCCGAGTATTTCACCTCCTCTTTGGGAGGGGCATCTTTGGTAAGGGCGGGCATCCTGCGGCTCTCGGCGAGGAACAGGATAGACAACAAGATTGATATAGATGCCATCTTTCTCATACGCAGCATTCCTGATAAAGTAATATACGCTTGAATCTTCTAACTTGTTTGGGATGTCTCTCCTTTCCTTCGCTCCTCTCGCTCCAGCAATCTATCCGCTAACTCTACTGCAACCATTCTGTGTGCCACGCGTCTCAAGTATGTCCGCCTGTTCATCCTCTTCCTGTATGCTACGAGGTGCTGTCTCATCTTGTCAACATCTTTCGTCTCTGGGTTCGTGAACGTAACGGGGATGACGCCCGAGCCAGCGCTCCTAAATACGCCGTGCTTGGGAGAGTCCGATACTATGACCTCTCCCTCCACTGTAACTGTGGCGGCTCCTAATTCTGAGAACTTTACTAACTCTTTCCCGAATGGCTTAGTTCCCTTGAAGCCCGTTAGTATAATCCTGCCCGGCGCCATACTGGTTGACACCATCTCCAAAGTCGGCTTCCGCTCTACGCCATAGGCAAGCACCTTTAGCCATATCCTCATAACCTTCTCATACTTGAAAATCCCCATATTGAGACCTTCTATGTCTATAGCGAGACCTGTCTCTCCGTCTGGAGACGTCTCAATGCCTGCATACTTTAGAGATGGGGCAGGGGGGATGGATGTGGAGAAGGGCGCCTCGTCCCGCGGATACGTCATCCCCGAACTTGCCAAGAGCATATTCGACCTCACATAGACATTGAACCCGCTCATCAGGACGCCCTGACGCGGTATTATGTGTCCCGCCTGACCTGTTGTCAGATGTTTCTCCTGTGTGTAGGCAGAACCGAGCATCTTTGCCAA
>MHYJ01000163.1:4407-5565 GCA_001828445.1 Planctomycetes bacterium RBG_16_43_13 | reverse complement strand
TGGCAAGGGATTGACATCTGCATCAATAGGTCTCCTCCTCGAGAGTATGGGGCTTAGAATAGCAATGCAGAAGTTAGACCCATACATAAATGTAGATCCGGGCACTATGAATCCGTATCAACATGGTGAGGTCTATGTTACAGAGGACGGTGCTGAAACCGATTTGGATTTAGGACATTATGAACGATTCACAAATGCTAAGATAAATGAGCACAGCAACTACACAACAGGCAAGATTTATAATTCTGTAATTTCAAAGGAGCGGCGCGGAGAATATTTGGGGCAGACAGTGCAGGTTATACCGCATATTACGAACGAGATAAAGTCGGCAATCAGAAAATTAGATGCACCTGATACAGATATAGCGATAACTGAAGTGGGAGGCACGGTTGGCGATATTGAGAGCTTGCCTTTTATTGAGGCGATAAGGCAGTTCGGATTAGAAGTTGGTAAAGAGAATGTTATATATATACATTTGACCCTCGTGCCGTATCTAAGGGCAAGTAGTGAGATTAAGACAAAGCCCACTCAGCAGAGTGTCGGCAAGCTGCGGGAGATAGGAATAATCCCTGATATACTTATTTGTAGAACGGAGGTGCCCCTCAATGATGATATAAAGGCGAAGCTCTCCCTTTTTTGCAATGTTCCCAAAGATGCTGTAGTAGAGGAAAAAGATGTTGATTTTAGTATCTATGAGATACCTATCGTCCTTCATAAGCAAGGATTGGATGAGCATATAGCTCGTAAGTTTAATATACCATACAGCAAGCCCAATATAACAAATTGGGAGGATATGCTTGACAGGATAAAGAGCCCATCAAAATCCGTAACTATTGGTATAGTAGGAAAATATCTGGAACTGCACGATTCATATAAGTCCATATACGAATCGCTTGCCCACGCCGGTATAGCCAATGACTGTAAGATTATTATAAAAAAGATTCCAGCCGACAGTTTGGATACAGATGGAATCGACAAACTTATGAACGGTGTTAACGGTGTTCTTGTCCCAGGTGGTTTCGGGATGCGCGGGATAGATGGTAAAATAAATGCAATAAAATATGCCCGTATAAACAAAATACCATTTTTCGGTTTATGCCTTGGTATGCAGTGTGCAGTTATAGAGTTTGCCAGAAATATGTGCGGCTTAGCAGATGC
>MHYJ01000163.1:4151-4390 GCA_001828445.1 Planctomycetes bacterium RBG_16_43_13 | reverse complement strand
ATGAGAAGACCTCAGCACCTGTTATAGATATAATGGAGAAGCAAAAGACAGTAAAGGATAAAGGCGGCACTATGCGGCTTGGTGCCTATCCGTGCGCCATTGAGAAAGATACAAAGGCATACACTGCCTACGGTAAGACGGATGTGCGTGAGCGCCACCGCCATAGGTATGAATTTAATAACAAGTATAAGGATTTATTCGAAGGCAAAGGGTGCAAGTTTAGTGGTGTATGGAAAGAA
>MHYJ01000163.1:1219-4133 GCA_001828445.1 Planctomycetes bacterium RBG_16_43_13 | reverse complement strand
ATAGAACTGGCTGACCATCCGTGGTTTGTGGGCGTCCAATTCCATCCTGAGTTTAAATCGAAACCCACATCGGCTCACCCGCTATTCAGCGGCTTCATAAAATCAGCTATAGAATATTCACAAAGGAGATAGTATATGTCGGATGGTGAGATAAAAAAGAAGGTTGACGAAGAGTGGAAGAGTAAAGTGCAAAATGAGAAGTCGCAGGTGCAGGACAGTGCAGAAGAAAAAGAAGATACATCCCCTACAGGTGAACTTACATTTAGTAGTTTTGTAGAGGGGCTCGCCGCAAGGGCATTGATACATATGGGGCTATTGCCAAACCCAGTAACCAAAAAACAGGAAATAGACATCCTTCAGGCAAAGCAAACCATAGATATACTGCAACTCCTTCAAGATAAAACAGTCGGGAATCTCTCCCAGCAAGAGGCAGAACAACTCGAGGGCATTCTGCACGAACTCAGATTGGGATTTGTCAGAGCATCAAAATAATATCTACGTCATCAACTACCTATTGCTAAAATCGACATCATCTGCTAAAATATACTTGGTAGGAGTTATATAATTCTTGGGGGCTATCGTAAAGAAAGAGGTGATAAATTATGCCTGCCCCCCTATCGAATAAAAGGGTTGCCCTCGTCCTCGGCGGTGGCGGAATGAAGGGTCTCGCCCACGTCGGTGTTCTTAAGGTTCTCAAATCATTAAATATACATCCCTCAGAATATATAGGAACGAGCATCGGTTCTCTATTCGCCGCTATGGCGGCTGGAGATATGTCTCCTGAGGATATGGAGTCAATCGCCCTCACTACATCTAAAAATGACATCATCGACTATAATGTAATGGGTCTCTTGCGTCAGGGAACGAAGGCGAGGAGCATCTATATAGGTAAGAAGTTTCACACCTTTGTGAGAAGGGTTCTACCAGTTGACAGATTTTCCGAGTTGAAATACCCCCTCTATATAAATTCCGTGAACATAAATACAGGACACGAGATTATATGGGGTCTGCCGGGGCTTACGGATGTCCCCATCCACGATTGTATCTGCGCCTCTTGCGCTATACCCGGCATCTTCCCACCGAAGAAGATAAACCAATACTATTTTTCGGATGGTGGCTTGGTCGATACCATACCTATAAAGATAGCAATAAATCACGGTGCGGACGTCATAATAGCTGTCCACTTGGAGTCAATGACCACATTCTCCGAAAGAAATATTCAGGATGAGGGTTTAGTGGCTATGATTGCACAGGCGCAGTCCATAGTGAGCCAGACGTTCTTACAGCATAACCTGAGCCAGTGCGATAAATCCAATATAATACTGATTGAGCCGGAGGTATCACACTACGGTATGTTCGATTTTATCAACGGCAGGCAGATGATAGACGAGGGGGCGCGGGCAGCGGAGCAGATTCTGCGAAATCATCCACTTCTGAGAGGGAAAATATAACCCTCGCTCCATTAAAATCGCATTGACTTTATATATATGCGATATATTTATATAAGCGGGTGGAATATATCCAATTCCTACGGAGAGTCCCGTGTATAGAGCGGTCGGGATTTTTTATTCTCTAACTTCCAATTACCTTTTTCACTATCTCTTCTTTGGTCATATCAGCCGCCTTTAGGAAGAATCGCTTCATAGCGGTGTTCTTTGCCTGACGCTTCTTATTCTTTGCCCTGTTGCATATACGCGCTATTTCGCTGAGCCGTTTTGCCTCCGGGTTATCGAGTTGTTCAGGTAGGACAATCTCCTCTAAATTAGATGGTGCACTCCGCACTGCCCCGTGTTCAGACGTATCAGCTACCACTACCTCTGCCTGTAATAGAACCGTAGCAACATCAAGTGCTGAGAATGGCACCCGCTCTACGCCCCACATCTTCTTATTACTTACCTCGAAGCCGGTAAGCAGGATGCCGTCAGTGTGCATTTGCTTGTCTGCCTCCTCCATTGCGATGAGTTGCTCCATCTGATGTGAGATTGGTTTTGGTCCATCCTTCTCGATAGGCATTACCCCTTCTAAATTAGGCATCCCACCGCCTATTTTTACCATCGCCTCTAAGTGGTGAACCATAATTATCCCGCGCAGTTGGACACGCATCCATAGGCGATAGACCTTGTCAGGCGGGTCATTAGATAGCACAGGCGGTCTGAGCCGACATAGGAGCCCCATCTCTCCATTTTGAAGCATTACCTGAGATACTAATATCCCCGGCGAAGGCGGTAGCCCTGTGATAAGCGGCGCCCGTAGGCGAGGATGCGTGAAGCCACTCATAGCGGCTAACATATTGCACCTTATAAAGAGGTCGTGTCCGCTCATCAGCACCCCGCCCGGATTACACTGTATTATAGTGTTCCTTCTGCCCATCACCATCCTTTTCTCCTGATGATACGCAGAACCGAGCATCTTGGCGAGTGCCTCCCACTCCGCACGTCCCTTCACAGTCAGCACCCTATTATATAAGCCGGAGAAGGTAGATAGATTGGATACTACTATTGACTGCCTCCTCGTCCTCGCTTGGTTATACTCGAGGGGGTAATCCCTTAGAACCAGCATCCCCTTCCAGTTAGTCGCTATCATCTTCTCCGATAACGATACGCCTCCCTTTATATTGGCGAAACTTCTGCCGATAGCCATAAATACCTCCATCTAAAAATGCGGAATGTAGATTTTGCCGATTTCTACTACTTTATATAGTAATCGGCATCCCGACCATGTCGGGACGGAGTGCGGAATTTCCCCTTCTACATTCCATACTTTAACCTTTTTACTTCTTAATTCAGCATTCCGCATTCTGCATTCTAAACTTCCATACACACCACCTCCTTTCGAATGTGGAATTTAGATTTCGGAATGCGGAATACACATTCCGCACTCCACACTCAACACTCCCCACTCTTAACTCTCAACT
>MHYJ01000163.1:691-1082 GCA_001828445.1 Planctomycetes bacterium RBG_16_43_13 | reverse complement strand
TAAGGACTTATGATTTATTTTTCCTCCGTTTTGGGAGGTATTATCTGTAAACTTTCCTCATATTTTCGCCCCCCATATAACAGGGGATTGTGTATATACACACATACTTTTTCATACTTTTTGATGATAAGTGCCTTATTTACAGGCACTTAACTTACTTAGGACTGTTCATTTCTACACAATGGGTGGGGGTGGCGAGTCGGAACAGGTTGGGATTTTACCTTATGAGATTGTTGCAAAACCCCCTGCTCTTGTGGTTTTTGGCACCAAGGGTCCGTTTTTTTACTTCAAAAAACTAATCCATTGTGGGTCTTAACCCCCTTTTTCAACGGTCTCTACTTCACTCCCCACTCCGCACTCATCACTCTATTTCCCCGCCCCCGCAGGCGAC
>MHYJ01000163.1:367-648 GCA_001828445.1 Planctomycetes bacterium RBG_16_43_13 | reverse complement strand
TCTGGTTAGAGCCATCTGCGTCCATTATGTATATCCCAAAGTTGCCGTCTCTTTCTGACACAAACGCTATTTTCTTCCCATCTGGCGACCAAGTGGGAGAGATATCATCCGCATTATTATTCGTTAAGTTCTTCTGGTTAGAGCCATCTGCGTCCATTATGTATATCTCATAGTTGACGTCTCTATTTGACCCAAACGTTATCTTCTTCCCATCAGGCGACCAGGCGGGAGAGTCATCACCCGCCTCATTATTCGTTATGTTCTTCTGGTTAGACCCATCT
>MHYJ01000163.1:0-247 GCA_001828445.1 Planctomycetes bacterium RBG_16_43_13 | reverse complement strand
GCGGTTTGATGAGTGCTTTCTTCACCTCCTCAAGTGCGGGTTCGCCGATTTTTATTAGTTCCCCAGTCGCATTCTCCCGCACCTTTTTGTCATTGTCGTCAAGTTCCTTCACCAATTTTGCTATCCGCTCCTTCTGGTCTTTATCATCCGAGTAAGACACAGGCGAAGGGACGAGAACCGTTAGCACCACTGCGAGAGTAGCGATTATGCTTCTCATAGACGCCTCCTTTCGTAAAAATAAATTCTA
>MHYJ01000162.1:5130-14619 GCA_001828445.1 Planctomycetes bacterium RBG_16_43_13 | reverse complement strand
GCCTACAGCAGTAGCATCAGATTTCATAAGAGCAGATTATAAAGCGGCTCTAAACTAATGGCAAGGAATAAAAAACAGTCAACGGTAGCGGTAGTTTTAGCATAGAGAAATAGTGATAGATGTCATCCATATATCTCTTTAATCCGCCCCCTCTTCGTAGTCAATCTCGCCTGCGAAGGGCTTGGCGATGGGGACGATTGCTGTCTCGAGGTTGCTGGGGAATCCGCTCGAGGGCGGGAAGTCAGGTCCGCACTGGAGGGCGGAGACGTTGTGGCAGGCGAAGCGGAGTTTCCGAACGAAGCCCCTCTTGATTAGTTTTCGCAGATTCTCGCCTGAGAAGTATGCGCCCTCGCGGAGTAGCGGGAAGCGGATGACGCCTGCGGAGGGGCTCTCAATCGCACCTAAGAACTGGCGCCAGTTGCGGGTCTTCCGCTCGGGCTTCGGTATGCCGAGCGCCTCGACGCCGATATTGAAGAGTTCGAAGAGCCGCGCCTTATCCGTTGTAGATGGGAAGAGTGAGTCGAGGAACATTATCTCGCCGACTAATCCCTCTCGGAGGATGCCGTCGAAATCGCCCGGCTCTACGGATTTCGGGAAGCCGACCGCCAAACCGAGGTCGGTTACCGGCTCCTGTATATTTGTGGGAGGAAGCGGTTGCTCGAAGACGCCTCCGGGCTTTATGAGCCCGCAGAATACGGCGAGCGTGTGGTGAAAGGCGAAGAAGAGCGACTCGAGTTTGAATCTATTTGTGAATTTGAAGAGGTAGCGAGGGGGGTATTTCCTGACGGAGGAGGCACTTTTCCCCTCCTGCCCTGCCCACGCCTTACGTTGACGGAGCCATCTATCGACTCCTCTGTCGTGCATATACATTGATTGTGCGTAGGCGATTTGTGTGGCGGTGCTTATCTTACTGCCGAAAATCTGTGTGTAATATGCCATCACGTATTGCCAGACGCTGTCGTATTGGGCGGGGAAATTGATATTGAGCCATTTGCGGGAGCCATCGGGGGCGAAGAAACTGAGCGTGCCTCTCGTTATTAGCAGATTAGCGGCAAATTCGTAGAAGTCCTTTTCCCAGCGGTGGGAATTTATCTTCAGCCCTGAGTATCTCTTCGTACCGTCTTTTAGTATCTCGATGAGGTGATATAAACCAAGTGCAGCCCATCTCTTCTCCGAGATTTCGCTTGGGTCCCTTATGGTGTAGGTATCTATTAACGACTGCTGGAATGGGGTGATGTTTTTAGGGTTTTCTTTATCTGCGGAGATGACTCTGCCAAGGGAGAGTTTAGCGAGGGCGTGGCGACCCTCGCTATAGACCCAATTATAGTCGGCATCTTTGTATATGACCATAGTTTAGAAGATACCAAATCAAGAAGCGGAGTGCTATAAAAATACTGAAGCAAAAATAAAAAGAGGAGAGGCATTTCACTGCCACTCCTCTAATATTTTGCCTATTGTCTCGACTTACTTTTTGTGTTCCTTATGGTCGTCGTGCTTATCGCCGTTACCGCCCTTCTCTGAACTAACTGCCAATGTGCCCTCGCCTGTGAGTTTGGCGGGCTCCTCACCGCCCCATTCCCATTCACCTGCGACCTTTACATCAGTGCCTTTCAGGGTGAGAGAGGTAACCGCGCCATCTTTAACTGTGGCTGTACCTTCCAATTTAGCTGATATGGACATATTGTTGCCTTTAACCTTCCACTTTATTTTCACGTTGCCGGAGATAGCACCGTCATCAGCTACGTCGAACTTGCCCGACACATCTGTAACCGGCTCACCCTTGTCGTCGATATCTTTGTTTTCATTATCTTTCAGGGAGCCGAAGATTGCCTTGAGGGCATCCTTACCACCTTTCGCAAGAACGGCACCTGATACCTTCGCTTCTCCGCTCAGGTCAAAGGGATACTCCGCACCGCTAAACTCTACCACGTGCTTGCCACTGCACTCTACTTTAAGGGGCAGCTTATCATCTGCATAGGAAGTAACAGAGAAAGCGGTAACAAAAAATGCTAATACTACTAAATGCTTTAACATAGAAATCTCCTAATATATAACCTACTACTTAGAGCTAACTTCTAATGTGGCTTCTCCTGTCATATTAAATACACCGCCACCCCAGTTCCAAGTACCGTTGACATTGTAGTTCTTGCCCTTGAAGCTGATAGAGGTGATACTACCTTCTCCACTGGCTGTGCCTTCTATATCACATTCCACGTTTTTAGGGTTATTATTCACTGTCCAATGTAGCTTCACCTTTCCCGAGACCTTGCCATCTTTTATCTTCAAATCACCTGTAACTTCCTCTACCTTCTTATTATCACCGCCGACTGTTAATCCCTTGAAGATTGCCTGTAGTGCTTTTTCGCCACCTTTGGCAAGAACATCACCGGATACTTTACTATTACCATTTATATTGAATGGGTAGCTTGCCGAGTATCCCTTAAACGACCCCTTACAATTTACCTTAACGGTTACATCACCATACGCATAAGCAAGACCTCCTGCTAATATCGCCGCTATAACCACTAATCCTACTGATAATACATACCCTTTTTTCATAAGTAACCCTCCTTAAACAATAAACCTATATAACTACTTTGAACTAACACTAAAACTGCCGCTACCGCCGAGCGTAGCATTACCACCACCCCAATTCCATAAACCACCTGCCTTAACATTTGTGCCTTTGAAGCTAATTGAGGTAATGTTGCCTTCGCCGCTGGCAGTCCCATCTAAATCACCCTGAACAAACATAGGATTGCTCTGAACGCTCCACTCTATTTTTACATTACCAGAGACCTTGCCACCCTTTATCTTCAAATCGCCGGATACTTTTGTAACCTTTGCATTGCCATTCTTTTTGTCAGTTAGTGAACCAAATATCGCCTGAAGTGCCTTTTCGCCACCTTTCGCGAGAACGGCACCTGATGCCTTTGCCTCACCACCTAAATCAAATGGATATCCCCCTGCTGCACCGTATCCACCGGGAGAGGTATGTGCACCGCTGCAACTTACCTTGAGGGTAAGGTCGCCTTCCATACCATAGACAAGCCCGCCGAACAGGACTCCAACCACTGCGAGCACCCCTACTGCAACCAAACTCCACTTTGCCATAAGCGCCTCCTTTCTAAACAATAAAACTAACAATATACGGTTATAGTTCGATGATAGAGGTGTAATTATTACATAATTATTGAAAAAATCAAGCCCCGTTTAGAAATATCCTGCAGGAGAGGGCTTATTTACAACCCTGAAGAAAAGTCCCACAATACGAAAAATTTCTAACGGGGCAAGCCCAAATCCTTGATTTAATCAGATATTCGGCTTAAAATCCTTATCCTGATGAAGAACGCAAATCCATACTACAAATCTGAGGAAGACAACAAGTTTGAGGAGACGTTACGCCCTACTTCGTTTTTAGAGTTTATAGGGCAGAAAAAGATTGTAGGAAACCTTAATATAGCTATAAAGGCGACGAAGAAAAGACATGAGCCACTTGACCATATACTCTTTTCAGGTTTGCCTGGTTTAGGCAAGACAACGTTGGCACATCTGGTTGCATACGAAATGAGAGCAGACCTAAAGCAGACATCCGGACCTATACTCAAGAAGCCGGGCGACCTCGCAAGCATACTAACCAAGTTAGAAGAAGGAAATATATTATTTATAGACGAGATACATCGCATAAGTGCTGACGTAGAAGAATATCTATATTCTGCTATGGAGGATTTTTTTATAAATATAAATGTGGACAGCGGACCTCATACCAGAACTATAAACCTTCCACTAAAAAGGTTTACACTCGTAGGTGCAACAACACGAGAGGGGCTACTAAGCGACCCATTCAGAGCAAGATTTGGCATACTTGAGAAACTCGATTTCTATCCGTATGATGACCTAAAGGCAATAATAAACCGCTCGGCTCGAATATTAGGTGTAGCAATAGATGATGAGAGTTCTACTATAATATCGGAACGTTCACGCGGCACACCGAGAATTGCTAATAGATATCTTCGACGCATAAGAGATTTAGCACAGGTAAAGGCACAGGGCAAGATAACAAAGGCAATAGCAATAGAGGGCTTAAATATGCTTGGTGTCGATATAAAAGGGCTTGATGAAATGGACAGGAAGATACTAAAGACATTAGTTGCACATAATGGTGGACCTGTTGGCTTGAGTACTATATCAGTATCAGTCGGAGAAGAGGAAGATACTATAGAAGACGTATATGAGCCGTTCCTTATACAGCAGGGCTTCCTACATCGCACCCCGCGAGGTAGAAAGGCAACAGAGATTGCATTCAAACATATAGGGATAACACCAAAGAAAGAAAATCAAGAAGGACTATTTTGACAATACTCTAACATCAGCAGTAATATGCATTACATTACCTTCCATATATATTTTAATATTAACAGTATCCAAGTAATCTAAAAACCTTATATCCTGCTTCAATATTAATTCCCTTTCCATTCGCTCCTTAGACATAGCCACTGTAACAAGCTGGTCAATGTGTTTAGCAAATTCCTCCGAATTCATACCGCTTGGACTTTTCTTATACGTAGATTCTGCCTTCTCTATCTGCGTCCTCTTCAATCTCCTATTATCAGGCGTATTAACCGTCTGCTCTGCTATAAGATGTATAGGTCCTTCAGTCGCTTTTATAACTTTACCAACATTTACATCTATCTTTGCAATGTGATGAGTGGAAGTTTCATCAGAACGTTTCATGTGTACATCTGATAACATATCAACTGTTTTTAGCATAGAAGATTTGGACGTGGTTAAAACCAGATAGCCATTTACCTCAGCATAGTAAGGATTAACTACGTTTGCCACCTCAAAAGATGAAAAGTTTCTATCGAAGAAGTGAATATCAGAACCATTATAATCCATTCGTGATATACTGCCGAGCCGTTGGTTCTTACTTAATATACTTTTAGCAACATCATCTAACACATTAACAACCCGCCCACTTCCCTTAACCGCAGCTATAAACACTATTGTAGGAAACTGTCCTGTCCACTTACTATCGCCACTCCTGAAGGTAAATTCTTCACTGTCTATAGCTATGCAACTGGCATTATCCAGTTGTGGTAATAATCTGCTCTCAAATCCACTATCTATAAGGGACTTTAATGTGTTACTTAATATACGTTCTGTTTCATTTCTAATCTTGTTATCACTTGTAATGAGTAGGTATGATTTCAATTTACTCCATAAAGTATAGTTACTCACATTAAATATTTCAGAGAACGTATAATGTTGCGGCTCAATAGCTATATGGTTAGTTGTTTCTAACGATTGGCTAAACGGCGATATCTTATTTTCTACGAAATGCAATAATACGTTAGTATGTAATCCACTATGTAAGTAATTAGCATCTATCTCTATATATTTTATATCGTTCGGCTCTATGAAATGCATCACGGCGTTCGTAGGAAATACTCTGAAAACATCTCTAAACTTATCTAAAATAGCATTATCCTTGGATAAATCTATACCAACGCGTATAGGAACATCTGCCTTTGTTCCGCTCACTTTGGGAATGTTGACCAAAGAACTGTCTATGGAAGAAATCAGAAGCTGTTCATCATTGCTAATTACAGCTATGTTATCCTCTATGGCTATATAAATATTAGACGTGCTTGATAATGTCTTACGGAAATACTTTATGTTGCCCTTATCAATGATATCGAGGTCTACAACATTATGGAAGACACCAATAAACGGTTTAAGCAGAAAATCTATAAAAGATATCTTGGTAGCAACTAATATCTTGATATCTGATATACTATCGCCTATTACTGCCCCACCCCCTACCGACTTCCCAAATAGACGCAAAGTCCAATATTCAGAAATAAAACTGCTGTATCTCTGCCTAAACCTTACATCCCCTATATCTTCCAAAGTAGGCAACTTATTGCCAGATAGATATGTAGAGATTTGCTTTCTAATTACCTTGTCTTCAGTAATAGCTTTCCTAATTACATTATATAGCTCTGTTTTCTGAATATTAGACCAGTTGCTTTCAGCATCATTTACAAAGAACTTCACATCTGCATTATACGGTATGAAGTTGTCAACGGTGGTGTTGAATCTATTATACTGTACTGCCATAACTACAATATACAGTAATAATCCTAATATGAGTGATAAAAAAACTAATAGTGCTATTTTGCCCCACAATCTTAACTGCCAGAACCAATTAAGCATATCTTCTAAGTTCCCAAAGTATATGCTTTAGTTCTGGTAATAGGATATCCTCTATCGCCAGACGAACTGCGGCTGTAGAGCCGGGTATGCACAATATTACTTTACCATTTGAAGTGCCCAATAGTGCTCGACTCATAATTGCGGCTGTGCCAATTTCTTTTACACTCATACTGCGAAATAGCTCACCAAACCCATCAAGTTCTTTATCTAAAAACTCGCGTACTGCCTCTATACTCAAATCCTTTTTACTAATACCAGTCCCCCCTATTGTTACTATCAAATCAATGTTCTCTGACAGCAATACAGATATCTCCTTTCTTACCACTTCTACATCGTTTCTAATTATACTACGCAACTTAACTTCATTACCATCCTTCTCCAACACCTCTTGAGCCAATTTCCCAGATGTATCCGTATCAAATGTCTTGGTGTCGCTAATTACAAGAATAGCACATCTTACAACACCCACATCACCAGAATATTTCTTATGCTCCTCAACACCCATATTATGCTCTTATAAGTTTAACGACATAAGATACTATCTTAGGTATACTTTTAACACAATTTGGTAGGAACTGCATCCAAATACAAATCTGAAATTCTTTCTGCTTTCCATAAATGATATGCAATGCCGGCTACCATTGCTGCATTATCGGTACAAAACTTAGCTGGCGGAAAATACGCACTGTAGCCAAATGAAGATGCCTTTTCACAGAGTTTCTCCTTTAATCTTTTATTACAAGCTACCCCACCACCTACAACTATATTACTCACTTGGTTTTTCTGAACAGCTGCTATAGCTTTATCTACTAAAATATCTACCATAGCTTCTTGAAAACTCGCTGATATGTCTGATACTTCCTTCTGGCTCAATATCCTATCTTTTAGAGCATTCTGCCCCTTCACGTAGTAGAGAACTGCTGTCTTTATGCCACTGAAACTAAAATCGAGAGAATCCTTGTCCAAATATGCACGTGGTAATTTTATAGCATCCCTATCACCATCCATAGCTGATTTCTCTATAGCAGGGCCTCCCGGGAACGAGAGACCAAGTATCTTAGCCACCTTATCAAATGCCTCTCCTGCGGCATCGTCAGTAGTAGAGCCAAGAAGTTTATGCTCTATTTCGCTCTCGCTAAGATAAATACTCGTATGACCACCCGATACAACCATACTTATGCAAGGATATGATGGCGATTGTAACTTGATAGTTTCTCCATCCTCCTGTTCACTGGCAAGCCGGCAGGCATAAATATGTGCTTGTATATGGTCAACACCTATAAGAGGCAGGTTAGTTGTTAGAGCTAATGACTTGGCTATAGATACTCCTACAAGTAGTGCACCAATTAAACCGGGGGAGTTTGTTACCGCCAGAGCATCTATATCGTCCAAAGAGAGAGATGCGTCAGATAATGCTTTATCAATTACAGGTAATATCATTTCTATATGGGCACGGCAGGCAATCTCTGGTACAACACCACCATATATCTTATGCAAATTGATCTGCGTTTGGACAACGTTAGATAGTATCTTCTTGCCATCTACTACTACAGAGGCAGATGTCTCATCACAGGATGTTTCTATACCAAGACAAGTGAACATTTTTTATATTTAAGAAATGGTTTATCGGTAGTAGTTATTCCAGTTCTTTTAACGCCTTTTCGCTTTGCTCTTTTGAGGGTGCTTTGCCATGCCAATCAACCTGACCTTCCATAAATGAGACCCCCTTCCCCTTTACTGTTTTAGCTATGATGATAGTAGGCCTGCCTTTTACGGTTTTAGCCGTATCAAAAGCAGAGAATATATCATCCCAGTTATGACCATCTACGCAGATCACATTCCACCCAAATGCCCGCCATTTATCCGCAATTGGTTCGATAGCCATAATATCTGATACAGCACCATCTATCTGTAAATTGTTATGGTCTAATATAACACAAAGATTATCAAGTTTATAATGTGCAGCTGACATAGCCGCCTCCCATATCTGACCTTCTTGGTTTTCTCCATCACCTAATAACACATACGCTCTATAGTCCTTTTTATCTAACTTCCCAGCAAGCGCCATCCCTATGCCAGCAGACAACCCCTGCCCAAGAGAACCAGTTGGTATTTCTACGCCAACTGCTTTCTTCATACAAGGATGTCCCTGAAATGGACTGCCAAGTTTTCTAAATGATACGAGCTCATCTACCTCGTAGTACCCCATCTCTGCTAACGCCGCATATAGCACCGTGCACGCATGCCCCTTTGACAATATAAATCTATCTCTATCCGGCGATTTAGGATTATTCACATCATACCTCATTACACGGAAATATAACGTTGTTACTATCTCTACAGCAGACAAAGCACCGCCAGGATGTCCAGAACCAGCGGCAGTGGTCATATTAATTATATGTCGACGTAGGTGCTTAGCTATACCTTTTAATTCAGATAGTGTATGTTTAGAAGTAATGGACATAAATTAACTTGCCATATTAAATATGGGCAGGGCCGGGATCGAACCGGCGACTCCTGGATTTTCAGTCCAGAGCTCTACCGCTGAGCTACCTGCCCTGAGTTATAAAACCATACTATCACTACATTTACTATACTGCTAATATATTGTTGCGACAGCCCGAGAATATATAGGAGAACGCTTGTAATTGCAAAGAAAATATAATAGAGTATGCCCACAGTATTACACATTACCGATATTTGGATGGATAACTTGTTCTAAAATCAGAGAGTATGATATCGAAAAAGTGGTTGAGAGTAAGCCAACTTTGCTGTCTGCTACTTTTCCCAATCGCCTGCGGGCAGGCACACCATACTAATAAGGAGAACGACGAAATGAAAACGAAGGACAAGCATCACATCGACACCGTTAAAAAATTGGACGCCCTGGACGCCTATAAAACTTCTAACATCAAAACTTTCAACACCATCAAAAAATTAGACGCTGATACCGATACGTCCTTCCGCGCGCTCCATCGCGCAGTCCTCTTGAACGACGGCAATGTCCTCGCTATCGGCGGATTGACTATCGAAAACCTGAAGAAAAAAGATGCGAAGGCATCTATCGAGCCAATCCTCGCCTCCGCCCTCTTCGACGCAAATAAAAATAAATGGAGCGAAGTCGGCTCACTCGGCGACGCCCGTATCGACATCCCATCCGCTCCCGGTATGCACACCGCCACGCTTCTCGACAATGGAAAAGTCCTCGTCGCAGGCGGGATGGGCTACATCATAAGAGGCAATGCCGCAGAGGATTATAAAAAGGCACAG
>MHYJ01000162.1:0-5108 GCA_001828445.1 Planctomycetes bacterium RBG_16_43_13 | reverse complement strand
AACTCTACGACCCGCAAACGAAAAAATTCTCGAAGGCGTCCCCTATGAATGATATCCGCACGGGGCATATCGCAGTGAAACTCCTCGACGGCAGGGTTCTCGTTGCAGGTCAGTCGAAGACAGCTGAACTCTACGACCCAGAAAAAGATAAATGGTCTCGCACGGGCGACCTTCCACAGCCGACAGGCGACCGCCCCGCCGCTACGTTCCTCGCCGACGGACGCGTCCTCATCTCAGGAGGATGGCAGGGTATGTCCCCGACAAATTATTGTTCTATATACGACCCGAAAAGCGGCAAGTGGTCGAAAGCGGCAGAGACAAAAGTAAAACGCAACTGGCACACACTCGTAACTCTTAATGACGGCAGGGTTCTGATGATAGGCGGCTTCAACGGCACACAGAAAGGGAAGGCGAACGAAAATAAATGCGAACTCTACGACCCCGCGAAAGACGAATGGACGCTCACTGGCGAACTCAACGTCGGCCGCTACGACACGGACGCAGTGCTACTCCCGAATGGCGACGTCCTCGTTGCAGGCGGCGCAGTCGGTGCGAATGTTCCTTCTACTGATACAGTCGAGGTATATGATGTGAAAAAAGGTGAGTGGCAGATAATCGGGAGAATCTCTTCTCCGCGCCGCTCACACACAACTACTTTACTAAAGCAGATATATTGCGAAGGGCTAACAGAAGTCATATCTTACCGCATCCTCCTCATCGGCGGCTGGAACATCTGGTTTGATGTGAAGGATAAGACACCGCCCGCAGAGATGTGGGAGTTGGTGGGGGAAGAGACGTATTAGAAATACAATTAAAAATTACGAATTAAAAATTAAGGAATTCTTAATTCCCAACTCTTCATTCCTAAAAGTTCCTTGACACGAGAGATGTCGGGGCATATCATCTATGGTAATAAGTTCAGTTATATCTTTTGAGGTGAAAAAGTATGACAAAAGAATTTGCTACTCCAGAACAAATGGCAGCGGCGCAAACAGACGTTGACGCGTGGAAGACGCGCTATCCAGAAGCCGCAGATGCACTGAGAGACACATGGAAGGCGCATTTAATGTTAGTAGGGCATAAACGCTTAGGCAGAATAATATTAAATCCAAAAAAATGCAGTAGCATATTACAATTGTGGTAATGCTAAAGGGAAACTTGGTGACTATAAAAGTGCGATAGCCGACTTTGATAAGGCAATAGAACTAAATCCAAATTATGCAGACGCATATAACAATCGTGGCATTGCTAAATATAAACTCGGCAATTATGAGGGTGCGATTGCTGATTATGATAAGGCAATCGAACTAAATCCAAAGAATGCAGAGGCATATATCATTCGTGGCGCTGCGAAATACTACCTCGGCGACCACAAAGGTGCAATCGAGGATTACGATAAGGCAATCGAACTAAATCCGAAATTAGCAGAGGCATATTACAATCGTGGCATTGCGAAATATAATCTTGGCGACTACAAAGGTGCGATTGCTGATTATGATAAGGCAATCGAACTAAATCCAAAGTATGCAGAGGCATATATCATTCGTGGCGCTGCGAAATACTACCTCGGCGACCACAAAGATGCGATTGCATCCTATGATAAAGCAATAAGTATAAATCCGAAATTAGCAGAGGCATATTACAATCGTGGCATTGCTAAAGGGATAACTGGTGACCACAAGGGCGCGATTGCTGATTGGGGGAAGGCAATCGAGTTAAACCCTTCCTTCAGGGACAAACTCCAGCCCCGTATCGACGAGGCGAAGGCAAATATGACGAAAAACGCAGGAGTCCAAGGCGAGACAAATGATGCGGAGGCATATACCAATCAAGGCACTACAAAAGGCGATCTTGTCGACTATAAAGGGAGGGCGGATAGAGAAAATAAAATATGTGGCTGCTGTGGAAAGCCAACAGTAGACTATCGAGAGTATGGGAGGGGAAGATGGAGTGATCACAAGTTAAAGACACCAATATGCTTCGGCTGTAGTGAGACGATAGCTAAGAGTAAGAAGGGTGATAATGAAACAAAAGCAGGTAAGGAGATACGAAAGATGAATGCCATAGGTTACAGTACTGATTGGCTTGATGATCCCACAAAAATTGGTGATAGTAATTTTATATAGATTGGTTAGTAAATGGAGTAAATGGGGACAGCGGCCATTTATTTTGACGCCGCAAAAACAATAGAACTCGACCCGTCATACAAAGACATCCTCCAGCCCTTTATCGACGATGCGAGGGAAAAGTTAAAATAGAGCCAATCAGAGATTTCAGTAGCGGAAAACGTAACACTGATTTGCCCCGTTGGAGATAAGTAGTAGAAAGGACAAGACCACCGCCCGCAGAGATGTGGGAACTAAAAATAGCATATTGATTCCTTCCGTTACTACTGCTACAATCTACGATAACTTCAAAGAGGCGTCAATATGGAAATACATACCTCACGTAATTTTGGATTAGCACAAGCGAATGACATCTTTAGGTCATTGGAAGATACTTTTACTACTAATGAGCAAGAGATAGAAATTGATTTATCTAATCTACAATTTTATATGATGAGGTAATCGCTCTCAGTATGGCGATAAAGCCACATATTACCTGTAATCCAACGGACGCCCCTATTTATCAGGACCACGGTAATGCGGGGGAGGGATTATTCTGGATAACTAAATTTATTGAAGAGAACGAAGGGACATTTTATATTCATTCTGGTAAGGCAAAATTATATATTGAACAAAGAAAAACTACTGAGGAGAAAGCACCACTTTGGCAGGGAACCGTGGTAGTATTCCAAATAAACCTTGAGAGGATTATAAGTATTGTCGATATATTTAATAAGTATGCACCACCACAGGGCGATTTTGATATAATTTTTGATAAGAATAAAAGGTGAACCTATATGGAGACAATTATACAACTAAATAAAATTGGCACTGAGCTAAGCACCAGAACTCTGGCACAAAAAGCCAAGCAGGATATTAGCGTTTCTCAAACTGGGCGTTTGATATTCGATTTTTCCGGTATTACATTCGCAACCCAGTCCTTTATAGACGAACTAATCGGGATGTTACTTGTCAAGTTGGGCAAACAAAAATTTCTAGAGACAGTAAATATAAGAAATGCTGTTCCGGAGATTCTAACTATTATCAGAGTGGTTCTTCAATCGCGTCAGGAACTACTGTCTCGCAAGTAGGATATATCTCCTCGTAGGCGGTTGGGCTATAATCGGGAGAATCTCCCAGCACCGACGCTCGCATACTACCACACTCCTTCCCCCCACAGAAGAAAGGCGATGCTTACAGGATTCTCCTCATCGGCGGCTGGAACATCTGGTTTGATGTGAAAGATAAGACGCCGCCCGCAGAGATGTGGGAACTGGTGGGGAAAGAGACGTATTAGAAATACAATTAACAATTACGAATTAAAAATTAAGGAATTCTTAATTCTCAACTAAATTTATTTATAAAACAGAATAAGTCCTTTGCGTTGGAATCGACTTTGGCAGGCAAATACTTAATTAAAATAATGGATGACTTAAAACGTAGACGATATAAAATATCCATTATCTATCTATTTGTCGATAATACAAATGTGGCAATCGATAGGATAAAAATTCGGGTAAAAAAGGGCGGACACTCTATTCCGGATGAGGATGTCATCAGAAGATTTGGGAGAAGCAAAAGGAATTTCTGGAACATATACCGTGAGATTGCAAGTGAGTGGACGATGTTTTATAATGGCGGAGGAAAGGCATTGCCCGTTGCGTCTGGCAAAGGCAAATATTGCGAGGTTACTGATGAAGAATATTTCGATATATTTATGGAGGGTATAAAAAATGGATAAAGAACATTATGAATTCCTGTTGAAAGTGCTTCGAATCGCCAACCGCGCAGTAAAAAAGGCACAGGAAGAAAATCGCAGAATGGGTTTGCCAAATGTATATGTTAAAAATGGCAAAATAGTTTACGAACTACCCGATGGAACCCTCTCAATGGTGAGCCCGCTCGTATGACGGTGTGGGCAGTCCGAAGGACAGTGTGTTGCGAGTTAAGAGTTTAAGAGTTGAGAGAACAACCTCGCCACTCACAACTCCAAACTCTCAACCCTCAACTCCTAAGGGCAGTCCGAAGGACAAGACAACGCCCTGCGAGTTGTGGAAACTAATGAGCAGTCCGCAGGACATAGAGAAAAAGGGAGAGAAGGTGTATTGAACCACTACCTCTCACAGCCACTACTCTATCCGACAGGTTAAAGATGTCAAATGTTTTTAGTCAGAGTAATCAATTGACACATAAAGTGTAAAAGGATATAATACCTCTATGAGAACCATCTTAAAATTGGACAAGGATGCCCCTGATAAAGAGCTTGAATTCGAATTGGCATTTCTTAGACGGCTCTCCAGAAGGCAGAGGTTTGAGATGATGTGGCAGAGGAGTAAGGAGATATGGGAGCTTTTGAAAAGAAGTGGACACAGAAGAACTTCTAAAATTACTAAAAGGGCATAAGGTCGATTTCGTAATAATCGGAGCGACTGCCTTCCCAGTTCACGGCTACTCACGTGCCACATTAGACATAGACATCTTCATAAGACCAGAAAGAACAAATGCAGAAAGGACCTGGCACGCATTAAAAGAGTTCGGATACGATATGACGGACGTCAGCATTGACGAGATGCTTACAAAGAAGATATTAATCCGACAATATGCTACAGAGTCGGATATCCATCCATTTGTAACGGGTATCGATTTTAACACGGTCTGGCGAAATAAGGTAAGGGCAAAGTTTGCTGGCACATTCGTATATTTTGCGTCATTAGATGACATCATAAAAATGAAGCGGGCGGCGGGGAGACAAAAGGATTTGGAAGACCTAAAATACCTAAGAAGGATTAAACGCAATAAGAAATAATCCCAACTATAATCTAACAGATAGAGTTAGTAATCCTACTTTTTCGCCTTCTCAATTTCTTCGTCGCTGACGCCGAGTTGACGGAGGGCGGACTCTACTGTACTGCTCCCCGATAGTCAAGCACTAATTTTAGTAGAAAATAACACATATTCCTGCTCAAATTGAACCGGCGTCTTATAGCCCAACGAAGAATGAGG
>MHYJ01000161.1:5293-6541 GCA_001828445.1 Planctomycetes bacterium RBG_16_43_13 | reverse complement strand
TCACGACGTAAAAGAGACGGCAGACGTGGTGAGGATGGCGGATTTAATTAAATGAGGTTCGTTATATGAAAATAAATAGTTGCTGTCCCCTTATTTTAAGTAGATTTCCGCAATCGCTTCTTCTGTTTTTGTATTTTCGCTTTTTCTTTCATCTTCTGTCTATAAGCAGGGTCGGTGCGGTAACGTTTGCGGCGGTAGTCGTTCTGGTATTTTAGCCGTTTAGCCCATCTTACGGGGTTGCTTCTGAGCTTTTTATAGTGTCTGTGGTGAATCGCCTTTATTTTGTCGGGGTTTTTTGCCTTCCACTCTGCGTGGGTTAGTCGGTCCCTCTCTCTATTAATCGGCTCTGAAAGACGTCTCATACGTTCCTCTCTCTTATATTTCTTTAATCGCTCTACAATCTCTTCGCCTACTTTATCCAGTTTCCTTGTGGGGATATTCGCTGTTAGTTGGATGCTCGGTTTGCTTTTGGCGGGGCACCAATCCTGCCCCTTTGCACCGACCAAGTTGAGCCATACGGTTGCGATGCCTCCAGACATCTGGCGAAAGGCGATTCTCTCGTAGCCGAACTTTATTGTGGACGTCCTGAGATCCCGTATGATAAATGGTGCGAAATATCCTTCAACTGATTTGTTTAGCGAGCCATAATGTTGATTTAACCATTCTTCTGCCTTTTCTTTAAGTTCCGGCGGGAGTTTTTCGAGAGACGAGCGGATATACGTTTTGCCATCTCCCTTTGGAACGGGTATCTGGATAACATCACCTAAAATCTTTTTTACGGTGATGCCGTGGTAAGAGATTTTCAGCCATACTCGGAGTGCGAGTTGGGTGTATCGCCAGGGTGCTGGGGGCGTGAAGGCGAGCCCGACGAGTTGCCCCTTTCTATCGAAGCCGACCCATATCGGTTCCTGCAAAGGTATTACGGATAAGAAGTAATCATCCGCTAATATGAAACGTGGAGTATTCCAGCCGACGGACTCTGCCAGCATATTCCCTCCGATGAGTTTGCCCACCCAGTTATAAGGGAGATGAAATTCCTTCTTATTTGCCTTTTCCTCAACCAGATAGTAGGCGACTAAGCATTGTTTGGATATATCTCTAAACATCTTTTTTAGGTGCATCTGCTGGCGAGAGTTTGGCTGGGTAACCTTTTCCGAATGTCTTCTTGCATACCAGTGGCGGTCGGAGGGATTATAGTATAAGATGACGGCTGTGCCTGCAGGATAGCCATACTCTTTGAGCTGCTGG
>MHYJ01000161.1:0-5153 GCA_001828445.1 Planctomycetes bacterium RBG_16_43_13 | reverse complement strand
TCAATAATAGAGATAGTGATATTTTTCTTCATATTTTACAGCATCCTTAGATTTATCCGCGGGACGAAGGCGCTGGAGATATTGAAGGCAACTATATTTTTGATAGCAATATCCCTTTTAGGTGTCCTATTAGTAACAGAGCAGTTTCATCTAACGCATCTGAAGCAATTTCTACAGATATTTTTATCGGGTCTATTTATTGCAGTGATTATTATATTCACGCCTGAAATAAGGAGAGGTCTCCTACAGATATCGCAGACGCGGATATTGCTACCGCTATTTAGGGTTTCGCGGAGTGAGGTTATAGGTGAAATTACCAATGCCTGCTACAATTTAGCCGGCAGGAAAGTTGGGGCGATGATAGTAATAGAGAGAGAGGTTGGGCTTGGGGAATATATAGCAAATGCTGTCAGGATATACTCCATCGTTTCAAGTGAGTTATTGGAGGCAATTTTTTATCCCGGCACTCCTACGCACGATGGGGCTGTGATAATTCAGCGAGACAAGATTGCGGCGGCGGGGTGTTTATTCCCTCTTACTGAGAACCCGACATCTAAATCAATGGGCACTCGTCATAGGGCGGCGGTAGGTATTACTGAGGAGTCGGATGCTATAGCAATTGTCGTATCGGAGGAGACAGGCAGAGTGTCGCTATGTGTGAAGGGTGAAATAAAGGAGGCATTGGATAAGCAGGCATTGGAAAAGATGATGCAGGAGTTGTATGTGAGTAATAAAAAAGGAGAAGTTCGTTAGTTATGTTTAAGGTAATCTTTAGCGATTTCTGGACGAAGTTGATGGCACTCTTTCTTGCTGTCTTTCTGTGGGTGTATCTCGACTTTGCGTCGCGGGGAGTATATCTTGCCTCTGGTTCAGAGGTCAGGGATGTAGTAGTTCCTGTAACCTTAAACCTTCCTCCTGGTATGCCGTTTGTAGTCGATATAGAGCCAAAGACGGTAAAGATAAGGGTAGAGGGCTCTAAAGCAGTAATAGATAGGATGGCGTCAATTACGGAGGCGGGGAAGATAGTGCAGGTTTTCGCTGTCCTGAGCGTTCCTGCTTCGGAGCTGAGGGTTGGAGGGGTATATACGAGCCCGCTTGGATACAGTGTAATCGGCGTCAACCCTGATGAATTAAAGGTTACGATAGAGCCGGATAAGGTTGTTCAAATCAGGATAGTCAAAAGTATTCAGTGATGAGCATTGCATCAAAAGTTACATACACGTCCTTGTTTGGAACGGATGGCATACGTGATAAGGCAAATGAGGGGGCGCTGTCTCCGCAAAATGTCAGACGGCTCGGCAGGGTAACGGGGTATCTGCTGAGAAGGTCGCCTGCTTTATTTGGGGCAAAAAAGGCAGTTACTATGGAAATCTCGATTGCGAGGGATACGAGAGAGTCGGGGGGCGAGATAGGAAAAAATCTTACGGATGGTTTTATCGCCTCTGGCGTAGATGTCCATTCTGTCGGCGTATTGCCGACCCCTGCACTCGGTTGGCTTACGCGAAGAGGTAAGTATTCACTTGGTTGTGTGATATCCGCCTCTCATAATCGGTTCGACGATAACGGCATAAAGTTTTTCTCTTCCAGAGGTATGAAGATACCTGATAGGGCGGAAAGGGCAATAGAGAGATACTTTTTTGCGAAAGATGACTTCAGCGGTAAAACGCTTTGTAAGGGCAAGCGCAAGGTTATTACTGCGGATTATGTAGATGGCATAGTGAGGAAGTTTGGCAATGCCATTTCTCTAAAAGGCATAAGGATTGTTATTGACTGTGCAAATGGTGCGACATATAGAGTTGCTCCGGATATATTTAGGAAATTTGGGGCAGATGTAGTAGTAATTAATAATAAACCCAATGGTAGAAATATAAACAGCAGTTGTGGGGCTTTGCATCCGGCATTGCTCTCCAAAGTGGTCTTACGAGAAAAGGCAGACCTTGGTGTCGCATTTGATGGTGATGGCGACCGCGCTATTTTCGTGGATGAGGAAGGTAACATTAGAGATGGCGACTATGTCCTCGCAATCTGTGCTACGAGGATAAAAAAGAAAACCCCGTTATTTAGGACGGTCGTGTCAACCGTTATGGCTAATTATGGTTTAGAGCATTACCTAAAAAATATAGGTATAAAACTTCTACGGACTAAAGTTGGAGATAAGTTTGTCTGTGCTGAGATGATGAAGCGAAAATTGCCTTTAGGCGGGGAGCAATCAGGGCATATAATATTTCTGGACATCCTTCCAACGGGTGATGGAATAATTACAGCATTAAAAGTCCTTGAGGCAATTACTAACGAAGGAAAAACTATGACCCAGCTATGTAGTGTGTTGCAAAAATTTCCGCAACAGCTTATAAATGTAAAGGTTGCATCTAAACCCCAATTAACAAATATTAAAAGTGTTAAGAAAATCCTAACTAATGGAGAGGAACAGTTAAATGGCAATGGCAGGATTGTCTTGCGATACTCTGGGACAGAACAGTTGGCTCGTGTTATGGTGGAAGGGCGAGATGAAAAGTTGGTGGATGCTATTGCAAAAGATATAGCAGAGGCGATAAGATGCGAAATAGGCGTATAGTAAAGCTTGGTGTAAATATAGACCATATTGCAACAGTTCGACAGGCGCGACGTGGAATAGAGCCAGACCCTGTAGCCGTTGCACTGTTAGCAGAAAAGGGTGGTGCGGATTCCATTGTCTGTCACCTGCGAGAGGATAGGAGGCACATACAGGATAGCGACCTCTGGCGTCTCAAGGGTGCTATAAACGTTCCCTTAAATCTTGAGATGGGGCTTGCGAATGAGATAGTTAAAGTAGCTCTAAAAGTTAAACCGTATCAGGTAACGTTAGTTCCTGAAAAAAGGCAGGAACTTACTACAGAAGGTGGGCTGAATGTTGTTGCAGAGAGAGAGAGAATACGTAGGGCGGTGTATAAATTTCACGAGAAAGGAATAAGAGTAAGTTTGTTCATCGACCCCAACAAAAAGCAGTTAGATGCCGTAAATTACACGGGAGCAAAGATTGTAGAGATACATACAGGCGAGTATGCTAATGCGAAAGGCAGGGCAGGGCGTTACAGGAAACTTGTGGCTATAGCTAATGCGACTTACTTTGCAAGGGGGCTTGGTTTAGCAGTTGCCGCCGGGCATGGATTAAACTATAAAAACGTAAAGCCAGTCGCACGCATATCAGAAATATTTGAATTAAACATAGGACATAGTATAGTATCGTATGCATTATTTGTGGGTATGGAGAAGGCAGTCAGAAAAATGAAGAGGTTGATATGTTCAGCGGGTCAATAGTTGCATTAGTTACACCGTTCAAAAACGGAGAAGTGGATTATGAGAAGCTCCGCGAGCTGGTCTCTTATCACCTCGAGAACGGCACAAACGGTATTGTTCCTGTAGGGACTACAGGAGAATCACCTACTTTATCAAGTGATGAGAAATACAAAGTCATAAAGACGGTGGTTGAGACCGTAAAGGGCAAGGTTCCTGTTATAGCAGGTACAGGCACAAATAGTACGAAAACTACAATTGAGCAGACAAAAGTAGCAAAGGAGCTAAAGGCGGATGGTGCCCTCATCGTTACCCCTTATTATAATAAGCCGACGCAGGAGGGGCTTTACCGCCACTATGAGGCAATTGCAAAAAGCGTGTCTATACCTATTGTGATATACAATGTTCCTGGGCGAACGAGTGTGAATATATTGCCGGAAACCGTTGCTCGACTCTCTAAAATTAAAAATATTCCTACGATAAAAGAGGCGTCGGGCGATATAGAGCAAATAAAAAAGATTTTCTCTCTATGTGGTATTACTGTTCTCTCTGGCGATGATGCTCTAACGTTTTCTGTAATGCAATTTGGCGGGAAGGGTGTCATATCTGTTGTTGCAAATATAATACCGCGAGAGGTCTCACAACTTTGTTCTGCCTTAAATAGTGGCGATATGAAAAAAGGCAAAGAGCTACACACCAAGTTCAGTAACCTATTCAAGACGCTATTTATAGAGACAAACCCCATACCTGTGAAAACGGCTATGGAACTGATGGGTATGATGGGATGCGAACTTCGACTACCACTATGCGAGATGGGGAAGGAAAACCGCGAAAAGCTAAAATCGTCTCTAAAGGAGTATTCCTTGATTTAGAGGGATAGATGCCTTGTAACACCCTTGTAAAGGCATCCTGCAATGCATCCAATGCATGGGAAGATACCAAACCATATCACGATACCACCTTCATTGTTCCAATGCAACCCATGCATTGCAGGATAGATTCCCTCACTTTTTGACCCTATAAATCAACCTTTAGCACATTTTTTACGCTTTTAAGGGGGAAATTGCCTCTTAATACCCTTTAAAATTATGATAAGCGAGATGATACAAACTGCAAGATATATTATTCCGATAGTGTAATCAGCAAGGAGAAGTTTACCGATAGTAAGCATAGCTGTAAGGATAAAAATTATACCAACAAGCCAGAGTAGTAGGAGTGCTTTTAAGCTGCTATCTTTGGCACCTTCTTTAAGGTCATCAGCTAACAACTCATTCTTTACCTTTTTCCAGCCAGGTCCAGGTGGGCGGGTGCGTTTGTAGAATTTTTTCAGTTTCTCAATATCAACGGGTTTTGTGAGAAGAGTTGCGGGTATCCAGAATAGTGCTGTAAACACAATCATAAAGATTAGGTTGAAGAGTAAGCTATATTGACCTGCATCTACCTGTTCCTTAGTTATTATACCGAGTGCTATCGCAACAGGTTTTTGTAACAGAATAGCAGGGATACTGACGATGAGTGTAGTGATTTCGCTCCATGCATTTACCCGCCACCAGAACCATCTTGCTAAATTTACTACGCCTATGCCTGCCGTAAAATTTAAGATGAGTCGGAAAGTTGTCTCAACGCTCTCAGCGTAAAAGGCATATAGAGTTGCCAATGCCATAATTAGGACTGAAGCAATACGGGATACAAATACATAATGCCGTTCACTTTTGTTAGGACGGATAAACCTCTTATATAAATCGTTCATTATGTATGAGGCGCCCCAGTTCATATACGCATCTACTGTGGACATAAATGCGGCGAAGAAGGAGGCGATTAGTAATCCTTTAAGCCCAGCAGGAAGGATTGTTGTTATTAGCAGAGGATATGCGAGTTCG
>MHYJ01000160.1:15862-21977 GCA_001828445.1 Planctomycetes bacterium RBG_16_43_13 | reverse complement strand
TGGTGGTATAATGGTCGCAATCGAGGCAAAATTCATAAGTGCATATGATGACTTCCTGCAGGATGTAGGTATAGACATAAGGGGTGCGAATGTAGGTGCGGACTTCAACGATGGAACAACTGTTACGAGACCTGGTTATTATGCTACAAGGGGTATGGCAAATAACTCAAGTAATTGGGATTTAAGGGTTCAGACCTTCCAGACATGGCTTAACGCCCAGGGTGTAGGAGAGCTTAGCACTTTCTCACCCGGCTCTTCTATTACACCGGTTCTGGCTCCTACGCATCCGAGTGGGGCTGGCTTATCAGGTCAGGGTGGCTTGGGGCTACAATATCAGATGCTCGGGAATCAGGCACTACAGCTCGTTTTGAAAGCCCTGCATAAGGATGAAAGGGTTACATTGATACAGCAGCCCAATATAACTACCTTCAGCGGGCAAAGATCTAATATAACTGTATTGAGGCAAATAGCATATATTCAGGACGTAGAAGTTCAGACAGGTGCATTACTCGGTGGCTACGACCCAATCGTAAATATACTAAACGTTGGCGCTGTTCTTGACGTAAGACCTATAGTAAGTAACGATAAAAAATATGTAAAGATGGATCTCCGTCTCTACCAACTGTCATTGAATGCTTTTACTACCTACGACGTATTTAATGCTGGCCTAAATATACAGCTACCAAACATAAATTATCAACAAGCAGAGACAACCGTCCAGATGGCGGATAGGGGAACCATACTTATATCCGGCTTTAAGAATATAACCAACCGCGACTTAGAGGCGAAGACGCCCTTCCTCGGCGAGATTCCGATACTTAGTTTCTTCTTCAGTAGAAAGGTAAAGGAGAACGAGCACCAGAATGAACTAATACTCGTTACACCGAGGATTATTGATTTGGGCGAGGAAGAAGAAAAGTTGAAATAATACCGAGTAAATAGTATATTTTACTTTTGAGGTAAAAGGAGGACAATTATGAAGTTGCAGATAGCGTTGCCTTTAGTAGTTTTAGCGGCTTTATTCTCACTTTTAATCCTGACCGCTGGTTGCGGGGACTGGGGAACGGGGGGTGGTGGTAGTAACCCATTTACCCCTGTACCTGCGTGTCCCAGCACACTAACTGCAGAAACAGGTGCTGATGCAGGGTATGTGCAGTTGACATGGACTGCTGTTGCAGGCCAGCCATACGTAAATACATATTACGTATACTATAAATTACCTCCTCCGACAGATAATCCTTCAGATTATACTCAAATAAATGCAGGGAACGTTACAACCTATGAGGTGAGGGGGCTTATCCCTGCCACATCCTACACGTTTCGTGTAACAGCTGCGAGCGACGAGGAGTGCCCATTTGCTGATTCCCCTACTGCCGATGCCCAGTCAGGTAAGCCCTCCTGGGAAGAGATTAAGTGAGAGTCGCTATTGCTTTTGCCGAGCAATTCTGCTAATCTTGGTGAAAGTAGGTAGCGTCCACCGCAACAAGTAGTAAAAGATGCCTTTGTGCCGATTTATTCTATAAAGTAAGATGCTATCGTTTAGAAGTATTGTCGCACTTGTCTTGCTCTCGTTGGTAGTAGTAACGGTTGCCTATATCACATTATTAGATAACGTCGCTACGACGTCTCATCCTAACTCCTCTACGCAACAGGATGACGGCGAGCCAAACCAACCCGCTTATATAGAGATAAATCCACCTGCCAATTCCAAAATACAAAATCCAAAATCCCAGACAAGTCCCCAATCCCAAATCCCACCTACCACCTCTCACCTACCACCTCCCCAATCCCAAAATCCAGAATCCCAGACAAACACCCAATCCCCAATCCCCAATCCAAACTCCAAAATCCAAACTCCCAATTCCAAACTCCAAACTTCCACCCCCGACCCCCCTCCGCCTCCTAAGAAAAGTGGCTCCGCCACCGGCTACGGTATATCGAGCAACCTCACCGCACCGAAAACCAACCTTCGCCTCGCAGTAGATAAAACCAATAAGATAACGGTTGCGTGGGAGGAGGGGAGTAATATATTAAATAATAGGGTATATGCGAAACAGTGGGACGGCTCTAATTGGCTCTTCCTCGGCAGGGAGGAGGTCGGCGTAAGTTCCACGCCCTCGCGCTCGCCATCCCTCGCCATCTCGAAAGATAACACCCCTATAATATCCTATATGGAGATAAGTTTAGGTGGGACAAGCACTATAAGGGTGAAAAAATGGGACGGCACAACCTGGGTCACAGAAGAATACGGAGCTGGCGTCCTCGCACCATCAGATACTATACCCGTGATGGCTCTCGACAGGTCGGACAACCCCTGTATCGCATTTATGGACAGTAACAACATTCGCACATTCCGTTGGGGTGGAGGTATCTTCAATGAACTCTCTCCCATTGCATTAGAGGAGGATGCGGACAGCCCAATGCTCTCAATAAATAATCAGAACAATCCCATAATAGCATACAGAGAAAAAGATACCACCATATACGTAAAAAAATGGGATGGCGGGAAGTGGCTTGATGTCGGAGCGGGCTTAACGGTCAGGACGAGTAAAGAGGCATCCGACATTGCCTACGCATTGCAGTTCCCGTCCCTGTGTTTGGACTCCGGTGGCAACCCCATCATCGCATACCACATACTATCCTATTTCCCGTGGCTATATGTAGAGAGGTGGAGCGGCGGCAAGTGGATGGAGTTGATGAACTATTCTCTCTCAGGCAGTGAGCCATCCGTAACAATCGCACGCGATAATAATCCCGTGATGGCATACAGGGCTGAGACGGTAACGAATAGCCCCATCTACGTCAGGAAATGGGATGGCAGGAGAAGCGTGTGGCAGGAGGTTGACCTCTCCGCTACAGGAATGGGAATAGTAGTCGGAGACGTTACAGGCACATCCCGCAACCCGCAGGTGGCGATAGGACCGGACGGCAAGGCAGTCGCCGCCTGGATACAGCACATCAGCGATACAGAGGAGTATATATATATACGGAGGCAGAGGTAGAAAGTTGAAAATACAAAATCACCAATCCCAATGACCAAATTATCTACTTAAGAAGTAAAGCAGGACAACCCTACGTAATAAGGTCTAAACTTGTGCCGAGTTGCTCGGTGCTTAGACGGACTAAATTCACTATCGCCGCCTCCCTCACACCTAATGCGTAGAGGTCGGCACTGCCCGCACTCATTATGTTTAGGATGCTATTCGACAGGTCGAGCGGATTGGAGATATTCGCACCTAAGACCGCACTGCCTAAACCCAATGGGCTCTGCGGGACATTCGCATTGCCTGACACTATGTCGAGGATGGAACTCGAGAGCCCGCCTGCACTTGAGGGCGTCGAGCCGCCCAGCACATTCCCCAGATTACCATTCATCAGGTCAATAGGTGATATAGCCATATTTCAGATATTATACCACATATTTAGCATAAGTGCAAATTCATCACCTAATCGCAGAAATATTTGTTGGGCGGAACGTGATTTTTCTTGGCAAGCCGACGTAAAAGTGATATTATCCTAAACGTGTTAGAGCAAGTTATGTATAATGTTATAGTCAGCTATATACACATCATCTATAAGCGAAATTGGCCACCTCTTCCACATGACCCTCCTATAGCTTAACGGAAAACTGAATTATCCCTGTCTTAGTATTATCTTACAAAGTCAATAGTAACTGCTGACAGGGGATATACTCTTCTTCATAGAGCCATTGTGTAGGTACTCTACTTTTATACTTTTCGTTTAGGAGGATTTTTATGGATGAAAAAGATGAAATAACCAGCATGGGCGGTTGTTTAGCGAGGGTTTTCTGGATTTTCTCAGGACCAGCTATGCTGTTCCTTTTTGGGGTTATCATTGTAACACAACAGCTCTCGCTTCCGACGGGACTTGACGTTGCTTACGGTGTTGTTTTGATACTTATAATCGTATCACGATTTATAGACAGACCAAAACTACCAAAATCGCCTTCCGGTTCACCTGTTATTGATAACCAATCTAAAGAGATATATAGAGCGGGCATTCTCTCAGCAGTTAGAGACAGCGTCATCATCCTGCTTGTCGGAAGCGGATTTTTGGTTCTTGTTCATTTTGTGCTAAAGGGGCTCATATAGTAAATTTAACGAAAGGAAGAAATATGACAATCAGAGCGATTGTTTTTATGTGTGTCGTCTATGCAGGTGTAACTGCACTTGTTATATTCTGTTATTACAAAGTATTGACTAAAAAGAAAAGGAAGTAGTAGAATAGGCAGAGTCATAGTTACCTAAAACTAACATTGGGAGGGATAGTTTATGTTATCGATTATTCCACAGCTTTTTACGACGATTGGCGGTTTCCTCTTGGGGATAGTAGCCGGGGTTCTTTTGCGGGATGAAGTCGGGGGTTTAGGTGCAGTGATATTGATGTTTATTGGTGTTGCTTTTCTTATTTTTGGGCAAGTAAACGTCTTCAAGCAAAAGGAAAGAGGCAAAGAGCAAAAACAAGGTTAGACGTACGCTTTTTAGGAGGGAATATGGTTTTAGAAGTATCTAAATCGTTTCTCTATGGACTTGGGCAAACCAAAATCTTGGGATATGATGTGCCTTACGAGTCGCACATCGCTATACCACTATTTCTACTTTTGATTATACTTGTAGGGATTTTATTGGACCGCATTGTAATACGAATCCTCTTGAAGGCAGTTGCCAAGACAGAAACACCTTTAGATGATATTGTGTTAAAACAAATCCGCCGATGGCTTCCTTTCTGGCTTTTCCTCTTGGGAGTAACTGTTGCTGTTGAGAGCTTATCTATACCCTCCAAACTTACGGCAGGAATTCATATAGCTGTAATGTTTGCTTTCATCGGAAGCATCGTTATTCCGGCGACTGCATTTGTGCTTGCCCTTCTTGACTTATGGGGGCGGCGTCAAGAATCAGTGCGAACGCTTGTCCCGACTTTACGTTGGATTGCCAAACTCATTTTCGCCATCATAGGTGTATTAATTGTTTTGGACACTCTCAATATCTCAATCACACCATTGTTGACGACATTAGGCATCGGGAGTGTGGCTATAGCATTGGCGCTTCAAGACACATTAACGAACATTTTTGCGGGTTTTTATATTGTTGCTGACCGACCATTTCACGTGGGCGACTATGTGAAATTAGATACTGGAGACGAAGGGACTGTTATAGGAATCGGTTGGCGCTCCACAAAAATTCGAACACTCCCTAACACGGTTATTGTGGTTCCGAACCAAAAGGTGGCGCAAAGTGTAGTAACCAATTATGATAAGCCCGAACAGGAAATGGCAGCATTGGTTCAGGTAGGCGTTTCTTACAATAGCGACCTTAAAAAAGTAGAGCAGGTAACTATTGAGGTGGCGAAACAGGTGTTGAGAGATGTTCCAGGTGGCGTGTCTACATTTGAACCGTTTATACGATACCATACGTTCGGTGATTCCAGCATCAATTTTACTGTTATACTGCGTGTGCAGAAGTTTGTAGATCGTTACTTGATTACTCACGAGTTCATTAAACGTCTTCATAGTCGTTATGCCCAAGAAGGAATTGAGATTCCATTTCCACAAAGGGTTGTGCATATTCAGCAAGGCAAAGTATGAGGAAAGTAGCTTTACTTATAAGGGCATAAGTTTATGGCTCAAGAACACTCCAAAACTTGTCGCACTATTATTGTTTCTAATCGATTGCCATTTACGGTGGGGGTAAAAGGAAGAGAACTGAATTTTCGGGAAAGTGTTGGTGGGCTTGTTTCCGGCTTGAGTGCATATTTAGATTCCATAAAAGGTTCTTCATCTTCTGCAGAATATCTTTGGATTGGTTGGCCTGGTATCACAGTAGGTTCACAAGCGAGGGAATCGTTAAAATCCCGTGCCCTCTCGGAGTTCCACGCTGTTCCCGTTTCCCTAACAGAGAAAACGATGGATAAGTTTTATCTCGGCTTTTGTAACAAGACCCTCTGGCCTCTCTTTCACTATTTTCCTTCGTATGCTGTGTATGATGAAGATGCTTGGCTTCAGTACAAAAAGGTTAATAAGACGTTCTGCGATGCAGTCCTCGAAGTGGTTAAACCAGACGACGTGGTTTGGATACAAGATTACCATCTTATGCTC
>MHYJ01000160.1:287-15658 GCA_001828445.1 Planctomycetes bacterium RBG_16_43_13 | reverse complement strand
GGTTACGAACATAATCTTGGGAAAATAGTATTGGGTGATAGGGTGGCGAAGGCGGATACCTTTCCTATGGGTATCGACTTTCAGAAATATTATAAGGCAGAAAGCAATCCTGAAGTTCGAAAGGAAATTAGCAAGCGAAGGAAGCAACTCTCGAATCTTAAGGTTGTTCTCTCAGTCGACCGCTTGGATTACACTAAGGGTATCTTAAATCGTTTGCAAGGTTACGAAATCTTCCTCGAAAAGAACCCACAATGGCGTAAAAAGGTCATGCTGGTTTTAGTGGTTGTCCCATCTCGCATAGGTGTAGAGCAGTATCAGCAAATGAAAAGGCAGGTTGATGAGCTCGTTGGTAAAATCAACGGGCGATGGGGAACAATCGGTTGGACGCCTATCTCGTATCAGTATCGCTATCTGTCCTTTGCACCTCTTGTGGCTTTGTATCGAGTGAGCGATGTGTCGCTCGTAACGCCGCTTCGGGATGGTATGAATCTTGTCGCCAAAGAATACGTAGCCACCCAGACAGATAAGTCGAGCGTCTTAATACTTAGTGAAATGGCAGGTGCTTCCAAAGAACTTGGTGAAGCGATTATCATCAATCCTAACAATCGAGAAGAAATTGCAGAGGCAATAAAGGTAGCTTTAGAGATGCCTTTAGAGGAGCAGAAACGGCGCAATCTGATAATGCAGGAACGCTTAATGCGTTATGACGTAATTCGTTGGGCTAACGAGTTTATAAATGAGTTACTCCTTCTCAAAGAAGAACAAGTTCAATTTGAAGCAAGATTATTGGATTCCAAGGGTCAGGAACAATTGATTAAGGATTTTAACAATGCCCAACGCCGCCTTATCTTTTTGGATTACGATGGAACATTGGTTCCTTTTGCAGATGACCCTAAAAAGGCAAAACCAACTGATGAGCTTCTGGAGATTCTGGAGCGACTTTCATGCCTGCCATCTACAGAGATAGTCCTCATCAGCGGACGTCCGAAGGATAATCTCCAAAGTTGGTTTGGAACGTTGAATATCTGTCTGGTTGCCGAACACGGCGTATGGATTAAGGAAAAGGCGGCAGATTGGAAGTTAGCAAAACCGCTCACAGCTGACTGGAAGGCACAGTTACTACCCATCCTGAATATGTATGTTGACCGCCTTCCACAATCGTTTGTAGAAGAGAAAGAATTCTCTATAGCATTCCACTATAGAAGAGCCGACCCTGAACTTGCATCCATACGAGCAAAGGAGCTCATAGACGATTTAGTCCATTTTACAGCCAATATAGATGTCCAAATATTTCCGGGTAATAAAGTAGTGGAGATTCGTAACTCCGGAATTAGCAAAGGAACAGCAGGACTTTATTGGATTGCAAAAGATGAATTTGATTTTATTATGGCAGTAGGGGACGACTGGACAGACGAAGACCTTTTCAAGGTACTTCCTAAAACAGCTTATTCCATCAGAGTAGGTATGGCATCCTCTCACGCCAAATGGAATCTCCATAACCCCTTAGAGACAGTCCAATTGTTGGAGCAATTGGTAAAGAAGTAAAGAGAAACGTAAGCTGTGGCATCTCCAAAAATTGCAATTGTGAGCCAAAAATCATAAACTATTATTATGCCAAGCGGACGGACATTAAGGGGGCTCTTCGAGAATATGCTCGCCGTCGGGATGACCGAGGGAATAGTATATCACGGAAGAAATGGTCTCTTCATTGCGCGCCCTGTTCCTACGCACATCCACCAAACTATAACACCTAAGGTTATAAAGAAGCGAAGGGTTACAGAACTTTTAGGCAGGTCTTGGAGGGATATAGCGGTCGAGCGAGCCCCCGCATCGGGAGGTGGTTATACCACCATCTTCCCTGAGGAGAGTCCCGATAAAATTACCGAATGCCAGAAGGACAAATGGGGTGTCTATGCGAAGGGTTTCGGCACCGCCTATAAACAGGAGAAACGTTTCCTTTATCCCCACCGTCTTGGCATCATCCGCCGAGGCGGAGTCGTGATGGATGGATGGAATGCGTTCGTCCAATCCAATAGCTACGTTGAAAATTGTGATTGGAAGATTCCCCGTTTCGAGCCGCCTCCAGGAGGGAAACGACCGACCGCACCGATTATAACGAGGGTCTGGCTCGAGGGAGAACGGCTCTGGATAGCGATAGAGGAGTCGTCCTTCGACCTCCTTGACGAGGAGAGGGCTATCCGAGTGTGGGGCGCTATACAGCTCTGCGACCTCACGTATTATTTCAACACAATCGGGGTCATAAATATCCGAGGGGCAGGTATGTCCAGGCAGGTGGGGAAAGCACCGAAGCGGTATCACCTCTTCTCCGTCGATAAATTTCGACTGTCGAGGTGGTTATTCGGCGTAGAGGAGGCGGTGCTTGCCGACCTCGACGGTGCGAAGATAATGTTGCAATGTGATGCAATGAGCGCCCGCAGTGAGAAATATGGGGCGGTAGTAAGCCCCGTTGGGAACCTCGTAGATACCCGCCTCCCGCGCAGAAGGAAAGAAGAGGGGATATCAAAAAAGATAAAAGACCACATCCGTGCCTACAGAAGGGGTCTCCGAGCGAAGAACCGCGACAGATTAAACGCCCAGAGACGAAAACGTTACCACGACGACCATAAATACAGGGAGAAACTGCTCGCCGACAATAAACGTTACTGGCATAAAAAGTATAAAGAGGACGAGACATTCAGAAGAAAGGAAATCGAACGGGCGAAAAAATATAAGAGGAAAAAGAAGCAGAAATTAGAACTGTGAAACATAAAACTATATTGATAGCGGCTATATGCACTATAATTTTTGTCTGCTCGTGTGCAGTAGTGGGCGAGAAATCAAAAATAAAAGTTGGTGAGGAGAAGATACCGATAGGACTGAAGAGGAAGACAAGAGTAGAATATTCGGCTACAGCAACGGGAAAGGTAAAACTTGAGAACAAAGTGGTCAATATTTTTGATATCATTGGAAACGAGATTGAGTGGTCTTGGTATGATGCAGATGGGAGTTTAATACAAAGGTCTGTTTCGAAACACGATAAGGATGGAAATGAAATAGAGCGTATTTATATAAATAAGAATGGAGATTTTGAATGTAAGTGGGTCCTCGAATATGATGGCAATGGATATGGAATTACTGGATATAGGTATGATATAAAAGAACATTTAACAAGAAAACGGACTTCAAAATATGACGTCAAAGGGAAAATGGTCGACAGGGCTTATTATAAAGCGGATGGCAGTTTGGATGAAAGGTGGATATCCAAATATGATGACTATGGGAAGGAGGTTGAGTCAGCCAAATATAAAGGAGATAATAATTTAAATAGTAAGTATACTTTTAGATATGATGAGAATGGAAATATGATAGAGATGTGTAGATATAATAAGGATGAAGTTTTAGATAAGAAATACGCTTACGAATATAACAACAACGCAAATAGAACTGAGGAATCTGAGTATAGGGCTGACGGAAGTTTAGTGTATAAGACATCTTACAATTATAAATATAATAATTACGGAAACATAATTGAGAAAAATGAGTACAAAGTAAAGATAGTAGATGGCAGGGAAACAAAAACGCTTATCCGCCAAACCCTCTACGAATACGAATTCTACAAGTGAAAACGAATTGACTTACCACATATTGGATGTATAATTTAGATTGAGGTGATAGATAATGCAGAGAATTAGAAATGGCAGGACAAAAAGGGGGATACCGGAGATTGTCGTAAGAAACGGCAAACCTTCCGCAGTTATCCTCGATATTGATGATTATCAGGAACTCTTAGAAGAGTTGGAGGACCTTGAGGACATCAGAACTTTAGAAAAGATACGTAGAAAGACGCTCAAGTTTAGACCATTCTCGGAGTTTCTGAAGGAGCACAACCAAGGTGTATGATGTCCTCGTCGAGCGGACCGCAGAGCGGGACTTAAAGCACATTCCAAAGGAATATTTCAATCGTATAACCTACGATATAAAGGCACTATCTAAAAATCCTCGTCCACACGGCTGTAGGAAACTGTCCGGCTCGGGGCGGGATTGGCGGATAAGGGTTGGCGATTATAGGGTCATATACGAGATTGACGACAGAAATAGGTTGCTGAAAATAATGCGTGTCAGACACCGCCGCGAGGTGTATAGGTAGAAATTGCGAATTCTACAAATAGATGAAAATTCTCCACATCCTCTTCGATTGGAAGTTCACAGGTCCCGCTGAGCCGATGCTGGATTTGTGCGTGGAGTTGAAGCGGGCTGGGTGCGAGGTCTCTCTTGCCTGCAAGATGCCTCCCCCAGATGCGAATATCTCCCTACTGCAAAAGGCGAAAGGGCGGGGATTAAAACCAATTTGCGATTTCGCACTGAATAAAAGACCGAACCTGCTTGATAATTTAGCTGACATTAAGCGGCTCTCTAAATTCTTGAGGGAAAATAGGATTGATATAATCCACACCCACCAGACCCACGACCACCTCCTCGGAGGCATCGCCGCAAAATTGAGTGGCAGTAAAACAAAAGTCGTGAGGACAAACTACTCCGCAGAGCCGATAAACTCATTACTGCTCAACGAGCTGACGGACGCCCAGATTGTATTCTCTAAATTGGCGCACTCACCGTATAAGACATCTCTGATAAATCCTGCTATGGAGTTAGAGAGATACAATCCAGAGGCGCACGTTGAAGGTGCCAAGCGTGTAAGGGCAAAGTACGGAATAGGGCAGGATGACTTCGTCCTCGGCGTAGTCGCCCGCATACAGAGACACCGCAGGTTTGATGTCCTGCTCAAAGGGATAAAATTAGTGAGCGAGAAATTGCCGAACCTGAAAGTCCTTATCGTAGGTCGAGGCACGCACAGAGAGGAAGTGGCGGTTGAGCCCGCTAAGCGGCTTGGGTTAGATGGCACAGTAATATTTACGGGCTATCTAAAAGGAGATGACTACCTCGACACAGTTGCCGCATTTGATGCGATTATATTCCTCGTGCCGGGTTCTGACGGCACCTGCCGCGCCCTCCGAGAGGCGATGGCAATGGCGAAGCCAGCGATAGGAGCGGATAGAGGTATGATACCTGAGATTGTTGATGATGGGAAGACAGGCATCATAATAAGAGACGACCCTCTTGGGATAGTTGCTGGCATAATTGCTTTAGCGACAGAACATAAATTTTCTAAGAAAATGGGTCTTGCGGCTCGCGAAAAGGCGTTACGGTGCTACTCGATAAAAGAGCAGGCGAAAAGGGTTGTGGAGATATATGCAGGTTTGTTTTGAACGTTCTGGCTTTTGCAATTCGGATTTATAATTTTTCCTACCCCATCTTTTTCTTTATCTCTGCCACATACGGCTCTATCTGCGGTTTTAGTGACGGGTCCATATGTAACACCTTCAGGAAGTCGTCGCTTGCGGAGCCGTAGTTGCCTTTATTGTAGTTTGCCACAGCCCGCTTGAAGACGGCGGATGCGTCGTCAGGGGTGAGTTCTAATACGGCGGTGAAGTCATCTATCGCATTGGTGTAGTCATTTTTCTTTTCGTATGCTAAAGCCCTATTATAATACAGTGTAACATCTGGATTTGACTCTATTGCACGGGAGAAATCGGCTATGGCGCCGTCCCAGTCATTCTTCTCGAATCGCATTGCCCCGCGCTTTATGCAGACGTCTAAGTATGTCGTATTTGCTTTTATATTGGTGCGGAGTTTTATAGCCCGCTCGAAGTCGCTTATAGCGGCGTCGTAGTTTTTATTTTCATAAGCGGTGGTTGCTCTCTTTACGCAGGCATCTATATATGCATTCTCTATCTTCAGCTTCGGATTTAGTTCGACTGCCTTATCTATGTGTAGAATTGCACCATCGAGGTCGCCGCCGTCGTATAACTGCATACCGCGCTTCACATAAGAATCCACATAGACGGGGTCCATCTTGACCTTTGGATTTAGTTCTTTAACCTTCTCAAAATCCTTTACAGCGGATAAGAAGTTGCCCGTGTAGAAGTATGAATGGCAGCGTTTAGTGTAGGCGTTGATATTATTCGGCTCGAATTCAATCGTCTTTGTAAAGTCCTCTATTGCCTGGTCGTATTGTTCCTGTTCGTAATATATAGAGCCACGCTGGTAATAGACAATGGCGTTAACAGGATTTAACGTAATAGATGTGGTGAAATCGCTGATGGCTCCGTCGTTTTTCCTCATCTTTAGGCGGGCGAGTCCGCGTTGATAGTATGCATGGGCGTATTTAGGGTCTGTCTTGAATTTTTCATCGAGTTTGACTGCCTTCTCGAAACTACTGATAGCCGCCTCGAAGTTTTTCTTCTCATAATCAGCGAGGGCGCGTTTGTAGAAGGCGTCGGCATATCTGGGGTCGATTTTGATAGTAGAATTTATTTTTATAGCGCGTTCGAAGTCCTGGATTGCCGCATTGAAATCGTCCTTTGCGAAGTTTAGTTCGCCGCGGCGGTAGAGGGCATCGCCATATTCGGGTATGTCGAGTTTAGGGTCTATCTTTACGGCTTTATCGAAATCCTGCACCGCACCGTTGAAATCCTTTTTGTTGTAGAGTATGAAGCCCCTATTTCTATAGGCGCCTGCGATACGTGGGTCGCACTGGATAGATGTATTGTAGTCGTTGAGGGCTTTGTCGATTTCGTTTCTTTTCATATATGCGATACCGCGGTTGTAGAGGGCGATAGCATAGCGTGGATTAAGCTCCAACGATTTTGCGAAATCATCTATAGCACTGCCGAAGTCGCCTCTCTCAAATCTTGCTATGCCGCGATTGCAGTAGGTTACAGAGTTGCTTGGGCTTAATTCAATTGCCTTTGTATAGTCGCTTATTGCGCTGTTTCTGTCGCCTTTCATATGGTATATAGAACCACGTAACGTGTATGCATCTACCTCCTGTGGATTAAGTTCTATAGTTTTGGTGAGGTCTCTTAACGAGGCATCGTATAGTCCTCTGTTATAAAGTATAGTCGCACGATTGTAATAGGCGTCTTTGTTTCTCGTGTCGAGTTGTATTGTCTTTGTAAAGTCAACAACCGCCTTATCATCATCATTAAGGGCTTTATATGTTATAGCCCTGTTAAAGTAAGCGTCAGCATAACGTGGGTTTAGATTTATAGCTATGGTAAAATCCTGAAGTGCATTTAGATGACGTCCTCGCTCGTATAAAGCGCAAGCGCGATTATAATATCCCTCTGGGTAGTTAGGCGCCTGTTGTATTATGCTTGTCCACTTCTGGACAGGGTCATCGCTACCAATATTGACCTGTTGTGGAGCTCCCCCAGTGGCTCTTCGTCTTATAACCATATCTTTATTAGATAAAACTTAAACTACTCTAAAATTTTATAGTAGCAATCCCTACGCTTAGGAGTAAAATCCAATTCTTCTATAACGCGACGTATATCTGTTTCTGCAAGGCGGAAGTCCGCACCGGCAGCCGATACAACGTTTTCTTCAAGCATAGTACTACCCATATCATTGGCACCGTATCTAAGAGCCATCTGTCCTATTTTATCACCTTGCGTTACCCAAGATGATTGTATGTTAGGTATATTATCCAGATACATTCTTGATATAGCAAGTGTCCTTAGGTATTCGAATCCACATGTTTCAGGCATATTAGCAAGTTCCGTATTTTTGGGTTGCATAGACCATGCGATAAATGCTGTAAAACCACCTGTCTCATCCTGAAGTTGTCTTAACCTGCGTAGATGCTCTACCCTGTCAGCAAACGTTTCTACGTGCCCGTATACCATAGTGCAGGTTGTTTTCATACCAAGCTTATGAGCGGTTCTCATAACTGTGAGCCAGTCATCGGCAGTGCATTTATAGGGGCTGATTTTATTTCTCACGCTATCTACTAATATCTCAGCTCCTCCACCCGGTATTGTATCAAGTCCGGCTTCTTTCAACCTGCTTATTACTTCTTTCAAAGAAATTTTGTTAATCCTTGCAAAATGGTCTATCTCTGGCGGGGAAAAGCCGTGTATGTGTATTTTGAAGTTATCCTTTATGAATCTAAGTAGGTCCTCATACCAATCAAGCTTATAATGCGGGTGATGTCCACCTTGTAACAAAATCTGGACGCCGCCGAGTTTTATTGTTTCATCTATCTTTTCATAGAGTTCTTCCTTTGAGAGTGTATATGCCTCGCTGTCGTTTACTGTCCTATAGAAGGCGCAAAATTTACATAACGTAACGCAAGCATTTGTGTAGTTTATATTTCTGTCAACTATGTAAGTTACTATCTTCTCTGGATGTAGACGAAATCTGATAGAATCCGCAACTGAGCCAAGTGTGATTATATCTACCTTCTCAAAAAGAGTAAGTGCGTCACCTTCAGTTATACGATTGCCACTTAATACTTTATCAAATATGGCTTGTGCACCATTACACGAAATCAATCGTCTTGTCCTCCTTACATAAACCGAGTTCAGATGCGTACTTATGAAATAGCACTAATCCCCCTATCTCTTTCTTGCCTAAATTGTATCGTATGCAGTCGGTCAGGTATTGTAGACAAAAGGTTGGAGACAAATCAAGTATCTTTGCTTCGGCTCGCGCTATCTGGTTGATTGCTTTCACACCATTTTTCTTGGAGGTAGTAAGAATATGTTTGAGATAAAGTAGTTTCTTCGTGTCAGTGGCAAACTTTCTATTTACGACCCACATCGCATATACAAATGGTAATTTAGTAAACTTATACCATTCTGAGCCAAGGTCAATATATGGCATTGTAGAATATTTAAAGGATATGTCTCCTATGGTGACCATAGCGTCCGCATTAACATTCTTAGATGTAGTCGGATTGTGCGTTATATATTTAGGGTTTATTTTATACACTTTCTCCAACAATATCTTTGCTAATGCGTTTGAGGTAGAAGAGTTAATATCTAAAGCAACTGTCTTTATGTATGGTATTGCTTTCTTGTGATATAATCTAACACTACCTGTTTTCTTATGTGAAGTAATAGCAGACCGAGATATTATCATATAGTCATTATGTCTAAAGTATTCTATGCTTGGTAGGAGCACTGCGTCTAATTTGCCATTTCTTACCAATTTGGCTAATTGGCTTGGAGGTCTCAATATTAAATCTATATCCTTGTTTTGCGTTATTTTATAGGTAAGCAGCTTGGCGTTTAGATATGGAACGCAACCAATTCGATACATAAGATGTGAATAATCTACCTATTTACACTGTCGATTTATAGCCGGTTATTTTCTTTAAGACATCGTTTATATGTATCACGCCGACTATCTTTTTATCCTTTACTACGTAACCGGTTTTAATATTATCTTTAGCCATTTTAATTGCTACTTCCAATATTGGCTCATCTTCTTGGAAGGTTTTAGATGCGTTAATTACGGTTCTACTTAATAGTCCTTCTATTCCTGTTTCTCCATGCACTTTAAGGAAGTTATCGAATGGTTCGCTGGAAGCAAGTAGTGTTGCATTTGTAAGAGATAGCATATGTTCTCTGACGCCAAGCTGTATTATCTGTTGTGAGGTAATCTCTCCTTGTAATATGCCCTCATCATCTACAACCGGAAGTGTGTCAAGTTTGGAAGAGTTTAATAGGTCTATAGCATCTTTCACGGTATTTCTTATGTTTAGAGTAGCTAAAGTCCTCTCCATAATATCTTTTACAACGGTAGTATCTTTGAATCTTGTGCCTGAAGATTCAATATATCCTATTACCTCTGCCGGTGTTTTTGCACTTGCCACCTTTAGTAGATTTACCTCAAGTGAGAAGAAATTAAGAAAAGCGGCAAAGGCATGCAGATATAGATTTGAATGTTTTTTTGGTATTATAAACAAGATTATAACCTTTGCTTTTTGACCGTCTGGTGAACGGAAGTCGATGCCGTTTTGAGATGTTCCCATTACGATTAGCAAGTCCTTTACGCTATCAGTCCTTGCATGCGGGAACCCAATTCCCTTTCCAAGCGAGAATGGGCCTAGTTTCTCTCTGTCGGCTAACGCTGAAAGAATACCTTGCTCGGATATAGTGGCATCATAGCCGATGAGTAGCTTTACAAGTTCGGTAAGCGCAGAGTCCTTATCCTGTGCCTCAAGCCCGCACTTTATAAGGCGGGTGTCTAATAAAGCAGAGAGTTTCATAATATTCTATGATGTTATTTAACCCTGTTACTGTTGTCAAAGTAAATTAACTATGTTTGTATATTCTTCATACGAAAAATAAAGTAGGCAATCACAGAGAATAGGGCGCTATATGCTAAAGGAATCGATAGAAAATATTTTGTTATATTTTCTTTCCATTTTAACGTGCTATATCCTTCTACATAAGTTCCGAGGACAGAGAGTGCATAGCTCGGATAGTAATTAAATATATACTTTACGTTGTCTGATAGGAAACTAAATCCTGAAAGTAAATCCAGGACTATGAAGAGCGTCAACGAAATAGCTACTGCGTATCCGGAGTTTTCTGTAATGTTTGATATTAATATGCCAAAGAAGACGGCTGCTATAAAAGATGGAAGCGATATTATTATGGCTTTCGTAAGGTTCTCGGTCAGGGCAGAGTAATTCGTCTTTATGTGGTAAAAATCCGTATCCCAGATGTGGCCGAGTTCTCCTCTCGTTATTCCGTATAGCAAAGAAACATATAGAGCTATAGCTACTAATATCGCAGATAGGAGTAGTGCTGTTATCGACTTGGCAATGAATACATCCGTCCGTGTAACAGGGCGAGTTAGGATACACTTTATAGTTCCTTTGTCAAACTCTCCCGCAAATATCATACTGGCAAATATGACTACGAAAAGTGAGGCAACCTTCAATCCGTATTTTGCACCGTATGCAAAGAGTTGTATTGCATTCAGCTGGGCATATCCGCCTTCGTTACTCGGTGTCTGTAGATATATCGCAAGCGGCACTATTGATGCTGTTAGACATATCGCTATATAGAAAAACCACTGCGATGTTAGTTTAACAAACTCTGCACGTATTAGACGAGATATTCTAAATATCATAATAACTTCCTCATATTCCGCTCTTTGCTAAAAAATATTCCTCCAGCGTCATCTTATAAGGTGAGAACTCGCTTACCGCTATTCCCGCCTTCACCAGCTCTGTGTTCAGCAGATGGAAATTCATTTTATCCAACCGTGCTAAAAGCATTCCATCCTCCTGTTCAACTGCCTCCTTCACATAGGGCTGTCTTCTCGTAATATCTTGTGCCCGCTCCTTTGGCGCCGCAAGTATTTTCACCCCCTGTACGCTCTCTTCCAGAATCTTATCCACCCGCTCCTCTATTATGAGTTTGCCCCTGTGTATCATCCCGACACGTGTGCAGGTTATCTCTACCTCGTATAGTAGGTGACTGGAGATTAGGAATGTTACACCATCCCGTTTGTTCATACCCTTTATTGTATTCCTGATATCGCTAATTCCCTGAGGGTCGAGTCCGTTGGTCGGCTCGTCAAGTATCACAAGGCGGGGTTTCGAGAGGAACGCCTGTGCTATGCCGAGTCGCTGTCTCATCCCCTGGGAATATGTCCTGACTTTGTCGTATTTTCTATCAGCCAGTCCTACAATTTCTAATGCCTCATCAATCCGCTTCTCCGGGATACCGCCCGCAGTGATACGTAGGACGTTTAGGTTCTGGTATCCCGACAGATTCGGATAGAAGGCAGGTAATTCTACTAAGGAACCGATATCGCTCATCACATCAATAAAGTTGCGGCGCACATCTTTGCCAAATATAGATACAGCCCCAGCAGTGGGTTTGATTAGACCAAGAGCCATACGAATAGTCGTTGTCTTGCCGGCGCCATTTAGCCCGAGGAATCCGTATATATCACCTTCCTGAACCGATATAGTCAGGTTATTAACGGCAGTAAGCCGCCCGAAACGGCGGGTCAGCCCCTCTGTCTGTAGGATGGGTTTCATATATTTGGCTTTATAGTTTAGGATTTTATGTCTATTGTTGCAAGTGATTACAATCTCTGCAGTGCATCCATTGCATAAGCAAACCAGATAGTATGAGGGGACGTGTCAGCGCATCTCTTGTAGGCAGCCGTTGCTTTATCTGTCCTACCACCTAACTGATATAGATAACCCAAACTAAATAACGCCCTGACATCCTTATCGTTCGTCTTTACTGCCTCTACTATCTGCTCCATCGCTTCGCCTCCTCTATTTTCCTTCCAGTAGCATATAGCGAGCCGATAATGCTCGTAGAAACCGCCTTCTTTCTTATTTAATTTTGCCCTGCACTCCTTTATGACGTTTATACGCTCCTCAGGAGAAATACCTGCTGTCTCTCCCACAGCGAAGAGGTCCTGTGCTGACGGTCCTATATAATCCTTGAAGAACTCATATCTGGCGGCATCCATAGAGCCCCTAAATCCTCGTCCGATATGGAGAACCCAGTTCTTGTAATCATTTATAAAACTCTCCCGAAAGTCCTTACTGCCGAATCTCCTCTCATAGGCACTTTTAATTCTCCCTTCGTCCTGGAGCGTATCCAACATAATCCTAAAATTTGCTAATCCTGTAACTATTGACTCCTCCTCCGAGCGCGTGGAGATAAGCGGGACGAAGACGGTGTTCCTATCCCATTCATAGAATCCAGTCCCTATATAAGGGGCTATCAATATACTCGGTGTGCTTGGTATGTGTGGGTCTGCATCCCTGACCAGAGCAAGTATCTCTGATATGCCATTCTTCGTCATACGCTTTTTATCGGATAGTAGGACCGAGTGCGTCCTAAATAAGCCGGAGCCGGAGATACCAAGCTTAAGTAGCGACCTGACCAATCGTATCTCCCTCCTCACAAACTCTGTCCTTTTGGCGGTAGCTACTTTGCTTCCTGAGTTAGTTGACTGAATAGATGATGTTTGCTCACTCATAATAGTTCTATCTACGCTCGCAAGCTGGTCAAACAGGTTGAGGTCCGAGTCCGTCTTTGCCTTGTAACGTGCCAGTGCGAGTATCTTGGAACGTAGGTCAATCAGTTTATTCTTACGGTCGTCCTGTTCGCTTATATTTATTGCCTCGTCTATTTTCCCGCTAAGTAACATTTCTGTTATTTTATCCGATACGCCGGGGAGATTTACGAATAGATGCCGCACCTTTTTATAGAGAGTGAGACGTTTATCCTTGCTCTCCATCTCCTTAAAGGATGCCTCTACTTCTCCATACAATACAAACGCCCTGTAACGTTCAGCGAGCCACTCCGAGAAGTAGAAACGGTTTGCCCCGCTATCTGCGTATAATTCTTTTAATAGTGCATTCCGAACGTTCTGTGGATTGGCTATAATCCTGTCATCGAGCAGTCCGCTATCTACGATTAATCGCTCTTGTTTGTCTAATATGATGCTGTTTGGATTTATATCTAATGCGGTGTCGAAAATCCTCCCCACCTCGCTCCAGTAAACCTTGTCGAGATTCTCTATCGGCTCTAAGAGTTCCTTCCGTGTCTCAGGCGGGGCAAGATTATCGCCCCTTATACTAATGAACCTCTCGACCAACTGGGTTACCTTCTTATCCATAGTGTAGAGTTATACAATAAACGGGATTGATTTTCTATGATACAGTGTTAATAATTGCAGATAATCCTAAACCAAATGCAAATCAAAAGAACACCTCTCTACGATACGCAAAAGCGAGAGGGCGCACACTTTTCTATCCACAACGGCTGGGAACTACCTGAACAGTTTGCAGACCCTGCGGAAGAATATAATGCTGTCCGTAAGAATGTTGGTATGACGGACTTATCCTACAGGGCACGATTGCAGATAACAGGTAGAGACAGGGTGTCATTCATCCACGGTATGGTTACAAATGATGTCAAGAGATTGAAAGTCGGCGAGGGCTGTTATGCCGCTTTCATAACATGGCAGGGTAGGATGATATCGGACGTAAAAATATATATAATGAAGGACTCTATTTTATTGGACCTGCCTTATGAGACGAAGAAAACGGTTATACAGACACTGAGTAAACTTATAGTTATGGATGATGTGGTTATAAAAGACGCATCAGGCGAGACCTCCTTGATTGCGGTGCACGGTCCCCTTGCCCGCAAGATGCTAAATAAACTGCTACCAGAAGAACTGCCTGATTTAAAAGAGTATCATCATACCAAATATAATTTTAGCGGCAGGGAAATTATCATTGCACGGACATTATATACGAGAGAGGATGGCTATGAAATTTTTGCCTCTACGGATACTGCGATTAAACTCTGGAGGGAGATGGGAGCAAAGCCCGTTGGCTTGTCCACGCTTAATATTCTCCGCATAGAGAATGGCGTCCCGCTCTGGGGCGTGGATATGGACGAGAGCAACATACCCACAGAGGCGGGGATAGAGGAGAGGGCGATTAGTTATAGTAAGGGTTGCTACATAGGTCAGGAGATAATACAGAGGATAAAGACGTATGGAGATGTGGCGAGGCGGCTGGTGGGGTTGACTATGGAGGGTGATTTGATGCCGAATAGCGGTGATAAGATTTGCTCTATGGAAGGCGGAGAGGTCGGGCGTGTAACGAGTGCTGTGCGGTCGCCATTATTGGGCGTGCCCATCGCACTTGGATATGTCAGGAGAGAGTATAAACAAGTAGATACAAAATTAGTGATAAGATGTGGCGATATGCACCTCCCTGCAGTAGTTACTAAACTACCGTTTTATAAACCGAACTATACTATACCCCCTTCATCATCCTTATCGTCTCTCTCATAAATGCGGGCAGGTCATCTGGTTTGCGGGAGGTGATGAGGTTGCCGTCCACCACTACCTCCTTGTCCAAATACGTTGCACCTGCATTTATCACGTCATCCTTTACTGCGAAGAAGCACGTCGCCTTCTTGCCTTTTAGTATCCTCGCCGAGACGCACACCCATAGCCCGTGGCATATAGCGGCAACTACACCACCTCGCTTGAAAACATCCGCAACAAATTCATTCACCGCTGGAAATCTGCGGAGTATGTCTGGTGCGTAGCCGCCAGGAATTATTATGCCATCAAAATCCCCTGCCTTCACATCATTTATATCTGCATTCGGCTGAACCTCATAACCGAGCTTGCTCTTATACGATTTCTTGCCCGTCCCGACTACTACAACCTCCGCCCCCGCCTCTCTGAGCCGATAGAGCGGATACCACACCTCCAGCTCCTGATATAAATCCTCGACTAATATCGCTACCGTCTTGCCTTTTAGTTCCATAATCCCATCTCCTTATTTCTTACCTACAATCTCAAATATTCTGTCCATATTCTGTTTGCTAAAATATTCGGCGTCCGAGGCGGCTATATTGTCAGCCACCTGCTCGGGCGTCTTTGCACCTGGTATAGCAGTAGAAACGACATCATTCGCAAGGACGAATTTCAGCGCCGCCTGTGCCATTGTC
>MHYJ01000160.1:0-269 GCA_001828445.1 Planctomycetes bacterium RBG_16_43_13 | reverse complement strand
AAAAATCTCAATCGTTCAACTTTTTTTACCCTCTCAGTCCACTCCTCTGGTTTGTAGATGGAACGTATATCAGTATCTGGGAATTTAGAGTTCGCATTATATTTGCCCGCCAAAATGCCCCGTTCGAGCGGCTCACGGGCTATGATGCCTACACCTCGCCCCTTTGCTTGAGGCAGAACTTCTTTTGCGTGCTCCTGCTTGAGGATATTATACACGAGTTGTATTGTCCGTGCTCCTGCTTGAGGATATTATACACGAGTTGTATTGTC
>MHYJ01000159.1:13274-13608 GCA_001828445.1 Planctomycetes bacterium RBG_16_43_13 | reverse complement strand
TTCTATGACCTTCGTCAGTCGCACAATCTTTTCCGTTGAGTCGTCTATTGCGAAGTTCACTGTCGGGACGGTGCGTATTTTTAGTTTTTCGGCTAACGTTTTTTGTATGAACCCCTTGGCGTGGTAGAGTCCGTGCAGTGTGAGTTTTCTGACCTTCTCATCGCCGAGAACTGAGATATAAACCTTTGCCTGCTTCATATCGCCTGAGAGCTTGGTGCGGAGAACGGTTACGAAGCCCCTCCGCGGGTCATTAAGCTCGTATAAAATTATCTGGCTCAAAGCCCTGACTAATTCTTTAGAGAGTTTCTCGCTCCTGCGTGTTACAGGCATATTA
>MHYJ01000159.1:12089-13240 GCA_001828445.1 Planctomycetes bacterium RBG_16_43_13 | reverse complement strand
CCAACTCCGCCTCGCGGTGCATTCTCACAAAATCTACCACACTGGATAAAACGCTACTTACAAATTTCGCATCCGTTCCGACTGCTGATACGCCAAGCTCCGCCCTCTGCCATACGTCCTGAAAATCCGTCTCCGCTACGGAGACATTGAACTTATTCCGTATGCGGTCTTTCAGCGACTTCACCACCTGCCTCTTTTCCTTCAGAGAACGCGACCCACGTATCAATATGCTCAGCCGCAAAGTCCCTACTATCATTGAAAGGTCAAAGTGTAGAATTAAAGGCGTGAGATTGCAATCCAAATTATTCTGTATTTCTCCTCTTTTTCTGTAAGTGATATTTTCTCTGTCTCTCTTTTTTATCCTCGCGATAGGTGGGGTCGTCTCTATAACGTTCCCGTTGCTCTCTGTTTATCTCGTCTTTGTGTTTTTGGTAGGAAGCCCTCTTTTTCTCTAACCGCCTCGAGCGATATTCCGCGTCCTCTTTGTAACGTTTCCTCACCGCCGCATTGTGCTTCTTCGCCGCCTCCTTCTGTTTCTCGGGATTTTCCTCTCGCCACGTCCTCATATTTTCCCTTCTCCTCTTGCGGACAATCGGGTCTGATGAATATTCGTCGTAGTGCTTCTTCGCCCTCGCCTTGAGCCGTTTCTGTATCTCTCGTCCTTTCGTACCTAAGACACGTTGCGGTAGGGTGAGGACTATGGTGTTACTCCGCCTGCCTTTCACGGCGATATGGTCTCTACTCATCGCAGATACGAGGTCGCAGGATATGTGGAGCGAGCCGCCGCTCAAATCCTTTAGCGATACCCTCTCGGCGCCGCATTTCCATTCATAGACGTTGATGTATTTTATACTGAAGGGAACAAAAGTGGGCGTTGTCTTCATCCCCTTTGTCCTGTCCCTGCCATATCGTCTTGTCAAAAATTCCTCTACCTTTCGGCGGTAGGGCGGTTTTAATTTTGAGAGGACGGTAGCGGTGTTATCGGTCAGTTGTATGACGAATGCGTCGTCCTCAGCGATTTGGACACCACTATAATGTAGCTTCATCAATATCCTCAGCGCCCGCTGGGTGTATTGCGGATGGGCATCTGGGATGAAGCATAGCCCGACTATTCTGCCGCCCACTGCCTCAGCCCAAATAAGTTGAGACGT
>MHYJ01000159.1:2647-12037 GCA_001828445.1 Planctomycetes bacterium RBG_16_43_13 | reverse complement strand
CCCCAGCCGACGCTATCTGCGAGGACATTCCCGCCGATGAATTTCGCAGGCAGGTCATCCGCAGAGAGCGCCTCTATCCTTCCTTCTTCTCTTATCTGCTCCATCTTCTCCCTGCATTGAGGGACGAGACACCCGAATCGCTCATAGAGTTTGTGGATGCGGTCTGATTTAGCGGATGAAGGGCGGGTCATCTTGCGCGGATACCGTTTCCAAACTACATATCCACCGCCTACTCGGTAGATGATTGCGACGGTTACGCCCTCCTCCTTCAAGTCCTTCAGAACCCAACCCAAATGTTTTCCCTTTGCCATCTCTCTAATAGTGATGCAGTTAGTTCAATCCTTGTCTTTTTTCGTAGAACCGATATGCAGTTTCTTCTCTTGATAGTCAATACCAATGCGATACTTGCTCATAAAATCTGGCACACCAATAATTCCGCCAAACTCTAATCCCCCCTTTTTATAACGTGCCATTGATCGTTCCAGCCCGGGATCCCTGGTGTTTTTGAATATTACCTTCTTGAAATCGTGTCCACCGATTGTAAGGTCTAATTTGACAAATTTATCTCCTACCCCCAACTTTTCGACAGCGGTACTGGTTAAGATGTTAAATCCCAGCCATCCTGTATCTATGGCAAAATAGATACTATCTTCCCCATTAACAGTCGTCTCTACCAATATATGCCCATCCGGACAGACAAGGGGAACTACCATATCGTCCTTAAGTTCACCGAACTTCTCATTAGCGATTTTATCTGCGTCTGTATATGACGTATCATTTGAGCAAGGCACAAATAAAGCGCGGTTCGAGGGATAATCTACAATAGCATATAGTTTATTAGTAAAGCCGTAGCCAAAAATAATATCCTTAGGATAGCTGGTATTAAATTTGTCAACACAACGAATAGGGACATCTTTTACGACAATGCCTCCAATCTTAACATCAAACTTACCGCCCTCAGATGGGATGCCGATACGGGTCGCCACGTCCTTCAGTATTCTTGCGGCACTATCACTGCCCGTATCAAACAAGGCATTAACTTTCTTCCCATTCACCTCAGCATCGAATGTCAGATATTTTTGAGCTGTATCTTTTTTATTTTCAGGAATATTTATCACCACATACGGTGGCTCTCCATCCGCATACCCTATCCCTATTATTGCTACCACTAAAAGTAAGAATGGGGTTATCTTCTTTATCATATATTCCTTATATGATTATACATAATATTACGGATTGTCAATACAATTTCTGATTTCTGAACCTCTGTCTTCCGTATTCTGTCCTCTGTAATGTGGTCAGCCCCCTTAGAAATACCACAATTCGATTGCTTTATTAACAATTTTAGAAAGGAAACCCACGATAGCGGAAAATTTCTAATGGGGTCAAGCCCGAATACCCTTCACTCGTGTATGCGAAAGTATTGCTCATCACACACTATCAGTTTGCCTCTTATATGTATGTTGCTTAATCTCGGCAGGAGAGAGAGCAATATCCTATGGATTTTATTCGTAGTCGGATTGGTAATCCTAAGCCATATAATCCCTGCATAGTGCCGAGGTGGAAAATGTATGATATTAGCGAAGTCCCTATCCAGTGTAACCAGAGCGATCGAGTGCCTTTTAGCGTATTCGAAACTTTAACGTCGCTTCTCCCTTTAAGATGCGTATCCCTTATATGAATTGCGTCGTAGCCATCCTGCCTGAGTAACTCCGCTATGCGAAATGATATGTTCTCGTCTATAAGTGGGTGCATTAAAATTACAGCGCCCCTACCTCTTCACGGGCGAGCTCTGTGGCGTATCTTAGCGCCGCCCTGATGTGTTGCTTCGTCAAATCAGGATAGTCCCTCAAGACATCATCCGCAGTAGCGCCATTAGCCATAAGGCCAAGGACTATATAGACAGGTATCCGCGTCCCTCTGAAACACGGCTTCCCGCACATCACCTTTGGATTTACGGTTATGTATTTACTCATGCAATAATATTATAATAGAACATCTGCATTTGTCAATATGAATTTATTCTCTTCAACACTGGCACTTAAAAAATATTGAGCGAGACGTTCCTCATTCTATCGCTACTTCTTCCAAATTCTGTCAAATTCGTCTTGATATTTTCTTATGACCTCTGGATTATAAATCAGCACAATATTATCATAGGTCTTGCCCTCTCCCCCTTTTTTATAAGTCCAATTATAACTTCCTGTTGTTAGTATCTCACTATCAAATATTGCAAATTTATGATGCATATACTCATCATCCAGTTCTTGTGATGCCGATTTAATTTCTCTTGGCTCTATTCCATTTTGCCTTAATCGTGTTAAGGCACTATGCTCTGCAATTTTGTCTCCCTTAGCTATTCTATCTCTTTCCTCTTGAGCCATTCCAGCATCTACTACAACCTTTACCAAAACTTCTCTACCCTTCTTTGCATTTATAAGTTCATCAGCAATATTTAGATTCTTGAGGTTATACATAGCTATGGCTATACTTCTCTTACTCTGTTTTATTATCTCAATAATGTTTTTCTCAATCTCAGCGTGCGATGTGAAGAATGCCTTCGGCTCTTTTGCCTTTTGTATAAGCCCAAGAATAATAAAACATATAGCCGCCGCTAATAGGATAGCCGCAATACTAAATAGGGCTGTAGATATACTCATTTTCATCTTTTGGGCAAGATAGTTAAACTAATTAGAGTTGTCAACGAATATTTACCTTCTGGCACTTAGAAAAATATGTATTTAAGCCGAACGGGGGGGGTAGTAATTAGTTTGCTTAAGACCTCGTGCCTTATACTTCCCTCTACTCCTATTTCTTAGATTGCCAGAATCTTTTGACCTTCTTAAAGTATGAAATTCTTTTTCTCGTCTTATCTATCTCCGCAGGGTAAAACTGTAACATCGTGTCACAAAATTCTATCATCCACTTCCTCCTATTTTGCTCTCGGATTACTATCCTGTTTGAATTTGCAATCTGTATTTGTCCCCAACCTAATGCACCTATTGTTAGACAATCCCAAGACAAAAACTCAATCGGCACAAAGTGGACATTCTTAACTACTACGCGTCTACCTTTTAGTGAATATGCTACAGCCAAAAGTACAAAATAGTTTCTGTCATCTTCGTAAAAACGAGTTAACCTCTCCACAGAGGTTATATTAGGCATATTAAAGTGCGTCTCTATATTATGGGTGCTAACATCAATCACATAATAAAAGCCATCTTTATCCTCGAAAGCCAAGTCCGCCATAGCACGACGTGCGAACACAGCATTATATTTTGTAACTATATCACCTGCTATTATCTTGAAATTCTCCGCCAGCAGTTCTTGCACTGCATCGCCTATAGCCCTTGTGCTTGATACGGTTTTAAGGGACATAAATGTGGGTTGCGCATTCAGGAACTTTTTAATATCCCTTTCTAATTTTTTATACTTACTTCTATAGAATAAAACACTTTTGGTCATATTCTTATAGATGGGAATAAACTTTCTGATTGTGTAAACCGCCCTTTTTCTATTGCCTTTATCTTCTTACCATTTGTAATCGTGTTTCTCTCCCAGAATACGTCATCAACATACCCTTGAATAGAACGGTCGTGTTCCGCCATTTCTAATCTCTTCTCGGTAAGGCAACAATAGAGAGGGTCAATTTCTACGCCACAATATCTTCTTCCTAATTTCTTGGCTACGACAGATGTTGTCCCAGAGCCCAAAAACGGGTCGAAGACAAAATCGCCGTCATTAGAACTTGCAAGTATAATCTTGGCGAGTAACTTCTCCGGCTTCTGTGTCGGGTGGTCGGTATTTTCGGGCATTGACCAGAATGGCACTGTAATATCCGTCCACAAGTTAGAGGGGTAAGTAAGGCGATAATCACCATCCTCTTCCTGAACCCAGTCCTTTGGTTTGCCATTCTCATCTCGATAAGGTGCGATAACCTTTCTTTTGAGCATTACCTTATCACTATGAAAAGTAAATTTATCAGACATTGTCCCATACCATATATCTTCAGAGCAATTTTTCCAATTATGCTTTGCACCTCTACCCTTCTCCCTCTCCCACGTGATTCTATTCCTAACTATAAAATATTTAGACATTACATTAAATATGGCGCTTGCCGACCGCCAGTCGCCACAAATATAGATTGATGCAGAGGGCTTCAATATCTTGAGTAATGGCTTAAGCCAAGAATCTATCCATACTTCATACTCTGCCGACGTCATTTTCTTGAACTTGTTGGAATTAAACTCTTTGTCCAAATTATAGGGCGGGTCTATGAAAAGGACGTCCACAAATTTCGCGGGTAGATATTCTACTGCCTCAAAAATGTCTTGGTGAATTGTCTTGTTAGTCATTTCAGCTATCTTAACCTTGTTGGTTAGTGCAACTATTTTTGTTTTCAACCTACCTATGTCTTCTTTCCCCAAAGTCAATGTCCGATTTAGGGGTGCCCTCTTTTCGTCTTTTATGGTTCTTATCATATAAATTTAATTCTATATGTTTATAGAGCGATTCTCTATCTAACGTGAGAAGTTGTCAACGAATATTTACCCTCGGGGGCTTATAAATATGTGGTCAAGCTGAACGGGATAGGACAAACCCTTGAAATAAAACAGACGTTGTTGCCCCTATTTTATATTACCCTATCTCTCCTCATTACTTGGGTTGGAGAAGGTTTCTTGTTTTAGGATCCCCCAATCTTTTAAGGTACGTTTCGCAAAAAAGTCAGCCCTGACGTCTCTATTTCTCTCAACGATTTTTAATAGTCCTCCTACTTTTATAAGTATCTTGAGGTTACTAATAGCTTTCTCACGGTCAATGGGAGTATCCTTTTTATAGTGTAGGATCGATGAATAATATAGGGATCCCTCAATCCATTCTGAGTTAGGTTCCTCTTCAATAATTATATCAAAGATTTCCAAAGCTTGAAATTCGTTTTTACATATTTGTAGATAAAAATGACCGAACCAGTAATGCACAGTAGAAAAATAAGCGCTATCAGATCTCTCATTCAAAAAACGTTTGAAGTTTTGTTCTAATTCATCTTTTTCTTGCTGTGTAACAGTTTGAAATAGTGCAAGCTTTTCCTCCAAGAATCGATATTTAGCCATTACTGTGTAATACGATACGCCCTCTATAATAGCTTCATCTTTTGTTTTTATTAGCTTTAATTTCTCAAGGCATTCTTCATAAATTCCATTACCATAAAGATATCTGGCTTCATTAGAAAGTAGCCAGTCCTGAGGCATCTGAGTCGAAGGAGAATCATCAAGATCAGGCCTACCTTCGGTAATTTCAATATATTCTAAATAACATAACACAAGAACTCCTAACACTATGAGGAACGCATTAAATTTTATAGCATGCTTGACGTTACCTAAGCTAAAGGAAACAACGTCCATATTATTTACGCGGAAAAATATAATACCAATCATAATAAAGATTATACCAATACACTTTAGAATACTAATACGCATGTTAGTAGTATTATTTAAGATAATTAATCCTACTATTAGTGCGGCTATTACCACCAAGATTATAACCTTCGTTCTATTGCTCATTCTTTCTACTCCTTTCGCTATCTGAACTTGAAACTGCGAAACTCAGAACTCCGAAACTCGCTACTGGCACTTAAAAACTACGTAGCCAAGCCGATAAACGCTCCCTACTTCCCCGCCCCTGCTAACTTCCTTGCTACCTCTTTCACCTCGAATGCCTCGACTACGTCGCCTGTTTTTACATCGTCATAGTTGGCGATTTTGAGTCCGCACTCGTAGCCGCTGGCAACCTCGCGGGCATCGTCCTTGAATCGCTTCAGCGACTCTAACTTGCCGCTGTAGATGACCTTGCCGTCTCGCGCCAGGCGGATGGATGATGACCGTGCAATCTTCCCGTCAGTTACCAAACATCCCGCAATCGTGCCGACCTTCGATACCTTGAAGACCTCCTTCACGGTGCAGTAGCCGATTCGCACCTCGACCTTTTCCGGTTCGAGCAGACCCTCGAGTGCGGCTTTCATATCTTCTATTGCCTTGTAGATGACGTCGTAGAGGCGGATATCGACACCCTTGTCCTTGGCGAGTGTGCGGGCGCGGTCTTCGGGGATGACGTTGAAGCCGATGATGATGGCGTCGGATGCGTCTGCTAAAATCACGTCGGACTCGTTGATACCGCCGACGGCGCTGTGCAGGATGCGGATTTTTACTTCCTCTGCGGGTGCCTTCTCGTCTTTGCCTTCTGCTTTATGCCCTGTAATATTTTTTAGCGACTCTCGGAGAACCTCGACGGAGCCCTTGACGTCGGTCTTTAATATTATTCTGACCTCTTTTATGCCGCCGCTCTCGATGTGGGAGTAGAGGTTGTCAAGTGTAACGTGGGTGCGTTCTTTTAATTGTTCCTGGCGGTGTTCGATTTTTCTTTCTTCGGTGATGTTGCGTGCGGTCTCGATATTTCCTACGGCGATTAGTTTGTCGCCTGCCTCGGGGACGTCGGACAAGCCGAATGTTTCTACAGGCGTGGAGGGCAGAGCGGATGGGATATTTTTTCCTGTGCTGTCGAGGATGGCGCGGATTTTTCCGTAAGCCCTGCCGCAGATGACGATGTCGCCTCGCTTCAATGTTCCGTTTTGGACGAGGACGGTAGCGGCGATGCCTTTATTTTCTGTTTTCTTCGCCTCGAGGACAGTGCCGCGGGCGGGCTTGTTCGGGTTTGCCTTAAGTTCGAGAAGTTCCGCCTCGAGGGAGAGCATTTCGATAAGCATATCGATATTTTGACCCGTGATGGCGGAGACCTCGACGAAGACGGTGTTGCCGCCCCAGTCCTCTGGAATCAAGCCGAGTTGCGAAAGTTGGTGCTTGACACGGTTTGCGTTCGCCTCTTTTTTGTCGCATTTATTGAGAGCGACGACGATGGGAACGCCGGCTGCGCGGGCGTGGTTGATTGCCTCCTCCGTCTGCGGCATCACGCCGTCATCAGCAGCGACCACCAGCACCGCCACATCCGTAACATTCGCCCCCCTCGCCCTCATCGCCGTAAACGCCTCATGCCCCGGTGTATCAAGGAAGACGACATATTTGTTTTCACCAATCTTTACCTTAGAAGCGCCTATATGTTGCGTTATACCGCCTGACTCTTGCGCGGCTATTTTTGTCTGTCTAATTCTATCGAGCAAGGACGTTTTGCCGTGATCGACATGGCCCATAAAAACCACTACAGGTGGGCGTAGGATGAGATTTTCTGGTTTATCTTTCTCTTCTTCCAGCATAAGAGATGTATCTACAGTTTTTGATTTTTTTATCTCAATCTTTTTATAAAGTTCAGCAGTTATAAGCTCTACTGCGTCTTTATCAAGGGACGAATTTATATTTACAAGGATGTTATGGTCTATAAGTTTTCTCAGAATAATATTCGCCTTTACGCCGATGGCTGCTGATAAATCCTTTACAGTTATGGGGACTGCTATCTCTGCCACCTTCTCTACAGGTAGTGGTTTAGCAATTTCTGGTAGCGGTTGTATTAGCTTTTTAGGTTTTGGTTTTACGTGAGGTTGTTCTATGACGGCGGTAGTTGATTTTATTATGCGTTTCTCTTTTGTTACTTCGCGTCCTTCTTTGGTGTATTTATCAATTTCTGCAACGCGTATGGCTCGAACCTCTTTCTCTTCACCGAGTATTTTATCAACATCAATTAGTGGTTTTTTATCAACTTTTGGAGTAGATTCATCGAACTTTTCTGCCGGTTGCTGTTTGAGGGTATGCGTTGCTTTCGGAAGTGATGGTTCTATATGATGTGGCTCTTTCGGTTTTGCCTGTTTTGTTTTCTTGGCTGATACTCCCTTCTTTGTCTTTGCACTGGATAGTACTTTTTTATTTGGTGTTTTTGACTTTGTATCTTTAGGTGTGATTTTGGCACGTATAGTTGAAGCCGTCTTGTCGTCTATGATGGCTCGGACGCCTATTATATTTATGCCGTTAGCACCCGCCAATTCTAATAATTCGGCTGTCTTATAGCCAAGCTCTTTTGCTAATTCACTAACTTTCATTACTTATATCTCCAGATGATGTAGATGCATCTACGCCACTATTATTAATAGCGTTTTTCTGCTCTTCGGTTGCGGTTGTATTAGAGGTGGTTTCTTCTGGTGCATCATTCTTTTCTTCTGACTTACCTTTCACTTCTACTATATCTATCTCCCAACCAGTTAGGAGAGTTGCCAACCTTACATTTCTGCCACCTTTTCCGATTGCCTGAGATAACTCATCTTTTGCTACATAGACAGTTGCCCTCTTCTTGTTACTATCAGCGATAACATCCGCCACATCAGCTGGCTTCAGCGACTCTTTTATAAATTTATCTGGCTCCGTGCTCCATTTTACTATATCTAAGTTCTCGCCATTTAGTTCATCGACCACATTACGTATTCTGGAACCTCTGATACCAATACACGCGCCAGCCGCATCTACCTTAGCATTGTTAGAATAAACAGCTATTTTGGTTCTGTAACCTGGCTCGCGAGCAATTGCTTTTATTACCACTATTCCATCACTTACCTCTGGAACCTCGAGTTCGAAGAGACGTTTTACAAAATCATCATTAGCACGAGATAGAAATATCTTTACCCTTGTTCCTCTCTTTTCTATTTCTGTTACTAATGCTCTTAATCTTTCTCCAACTCTACGAGATTCACCGGGCACCTGTCCTGACTTCGGTAGTACCGCCTCTGCCTTGCCCGCAAGGCAGATTATATTAGGTCCTTCAAATCTCGCTATGCTAACTGTTAGTATATCGTTCTTCTTAGCCTCAAATTCGCTGTATACCTTATCGCGTTCTGCTTCTCTTATCTTCTGAACTATGATTTGCTTAGCACTTTGAGCAGCTATCCTGCCGAGCGTAATTGTATCTATTTGTTTATTTCCTATACTTGCGGTTATATTGCCTGTTTTCCTATCAATATTCACAATAGGTGCTTCCTCCGTATCGAGGTGTTTCTTTGCCGCTATAGCTATTGCCTCCTCTATACTGGCGAATATCACCTCTTTATCTATTGCTTTTTCCTTGTGGATTACATCCACCATTCTCAAAATTTCGTTGTTCACATTTCCCCCCAATAGCTCCTAAAAAAAAGTGGGTCTGAACAGAGCCCACTTTTTAGTAAAACTATATTTGTTCCAGATTATATAGTGATAACCCCCTGAAAGTCAAGGGTATTTGAGAAATTAGTTGAAGTAAATGGATGTAGTGGATAGAATTATCCTATATATAATACTCTCGATATGGAATTTACAGAAACACAGCACCTAATACGAGGCACTGTCCGTGATTTTGCAGAAAAAGAGCTAAGAACTCATGCCATTGAACTTGACGAGAACGGTAGCTTCCCATCAGACCTAT
>MHYJ01000159.1:0-2618 GCA_001828445.1 Planctomycetes bacterium RBG_16_43_13 | reverse complement strand
TGGTGCTGGAGCAGATTATTTGAGCTATATTGTAGCTATTGAGGAGATATCACGTTTTTGCGCCTCTACTGCTTTAACCATTGCCGCACATACTACTCTTGGCACATATCCAATCTATACATTTGGCTCAGAGCCGCAGAAGAAAAAGTATGTTGTGCCAAACGCAAGTGGTAGAAAAATTGGCGCTTATGGTCTAACAGAGCCGAATGCGGGTTCTGATGCGTCTGCTACACAGACAACGGCGAAAAAGACAAAAGGAGGATATATACTAAATGGCTCAAAGATGTTTGTTACCAATGCGAGTATAGCCGATACATTTATAGTAACGGCTGTTACGGATAAGGAGAAAAGGTCGCATGGTATAAGTGCCTTTATACTGGAGAAAGGATGGGAAGGTATTGTCATTGCAAAGAAGGAGGATAAGCTCGGTATGCGTGGTTCAGAGACCTGCCTCGTAAATTTAGAGGAGGTATTTGTCCCGGAAGAGAACTTGCTGGGTCAGGAAGGAGATGGGTTCTCAATATTTATGAAGACCCTTGATGCAGGAAGGATAAGTATAGGTGCTATCTCACTTGGGATTGCTCAGGGAGCTATGGAGAGGTCTGTAAACTATGCGAAAGAACGGAAGCAGTTTGACAAACCTATAGGTGGGTTTCAGGCAATACAGTTTATGATAGCAGATATGGCTACAGAGATAGAAGCGGCACGGCACCTCATCTATAATGCTGCACAACTAAAGGATGCAGGTAAACCATTTTCCAAAGAGGCAGCCATAGCTAAGCTTTTTGCTTCAGAGATGGCTATGAGGGTTACAAAAAATGCTATACAAATACACGGTGGTTATGGATATATGAAAGAGTATGAAGTCGAACGATTTTATCGTGACGCCAAGTTGTGTGAAATAGGAGAGGGTACGTCAGAAATTCAGAGAATAGTTATATCAAGGCATCTTCTCGGTAAGCTATAGAAGACAGAATTATGAGGATTACCAAGGTTATTACAAAGACTGGTGATAATGGGACTACGGGGCTCGTGGGAGGTAAACGTGTTAGTAAGGCATCTCCTCGCGTTGCGGCTTACGGAGATGCAGATGAACTAAATAGTTTTATTGGGTTACTTCGTGCCTTTCTGCGAGAGCGCCCCAACGTGAGAGAGAGAGAGCATATAGATACTGCTTTGAGAGTTATTCAGGAACAACTCTTCGTAGTTGGATCAGACCTATCAACACCACTGGATAAGGAAGGATTGAGAACAACCAGTGCAATGACTGTCCATCTCGAGCAGGAGGCGGAAGAATTTGGTAAGGGTTTGGATGCGCTTGAAGAGTTTATACTACCAACTGGTGATATTATTGCTTCTCTGTTCCACGTTGTTAGGACAATTACCCGCCGTGTAGAGCGTCAGGTTGTGAAACTACAGGAAACAGAGAAAGTAGGCGAAAAGCTGATAATATACCTGAATCGCCTCTCGGATTTTCTATTCATATTAGGTCGCTTTTATACGAAAGTTAATTCTGTAAAAGAAGATATGATTGACTTTGACGATATATCGCGTCGATTTAAGGATAGTAAATAACAGTTATAATATGAAGTGTAGTTACCCCGTTGGTTCCAACAGTATTACATATTCGTCTCTATTCAGCGGTATGTTGAAAAACACTCGTAGTCCCATATCAGTTATTGGATAGCCACCAATATATTCACGTGTTTTACTTCTATTATCGTATCTATAAAATTTCCCAACTTCATCTATAAAACCTATTCTCTGATGATTGGTATCATATATCCAGTAAAGTTCTTTTTCTTCTCTGGAATCTTTTACCTCTACTATGCAGGTCTCAAGATAGCCCAAAAAACTCTTTGCTACAGGATTTTTAATGGGGACTGCAAATATCTCCTCCGTCTTCATTGACTTTACCACAGACACAGAATATTGCTGGGGGTAGAAACGACTGTAGTCCTCTGCTGTAGAGCATTGTGCTAAAGTTATAGTTGCCAGTATTAGCATTAGTTTTTTCATTTCCATTCCTCTTCAAGTGGGACTAACATCTTTTCTACCTTTGATTTAGTGCTATGTTCTACCTTAACATAATTGGCACCTATGGTGGCAGATGGAAGGTAGTTTTCATCCACCGGTTTATTGATTGATATGAATATCGTGATTGAAATGATAAAGAGAACTACAGCAAACACCAGTATTTGTCTTGTAGTTTTCTCTGTTTCTGTGATTGCTTCTTCCTCTGCCCGTTGATAGAGCGACTCGGCTATCTCATCTGCCGTAAGGTCTAATCGTGAGCCACACACTTGGCAGAACACTGCGGTAGCTGGGTTTTCGTTACTACAGCTAAAGCATTTCATAAGTTATTTTTTATCTTCTTGTTTAAAATATGCGTTTAACTTCTCCATATCTATAGACGTTAATTTTGTGTTTTTTGACGCTTCAGCCGCCTTTTTATAGAATGTAGTTGCTTCGTTGATATTGCCCTTCCTTCTTAGTAGGACTGCCAGATTCCTATTTAGTGTGTAATCATCTGGTTCAATAGATAGTGCTATTTTCAAATACTTTATTGCATTATCTCGATGTAACTGATCCTTTTTTAGTAGTGCTCTATACTCCAT
>MHYJ01000158.1 GCA_001828445.1 Planctomycetes bacterium RBG_16_43_13 | reverse complement strand
GCAGCACCATCCGTTTGTGCACTACAAAATCGCCCGCCCGCATCTGGTAAATGTAAACGCCTGATGCAACAGCCCGGTCGTTTTCCGCTCTGCCGTTCCACAACACCTGGTGAATGCCTGCAGGATACGCTCCCTGCACCAATGTCCGGATAAGCCTGCCCTGCAAATCATAAAGGGAAATGGACACCTGGATTTCTCCCTGGCTTGTTTGCGGCACCTGAAAACGGATCATCGTGCCGGCATTGAATGGATTGCGATAACTTTTGCTTTCAAGGTAATAACCGCTCCATATCATTTATGGTATGACGAATAGAAATAAATGCGGTTTCAAACATTGATGGAGGCAGGTAAATTCCAGCATCCAGATATCTCTTATATTGTTTTTTGAACAAGTCGCTGTCTTGTATTAAGGCATCGCTATAATTGGCTACAGGACTTTTTGTGTAAAATATCGTAAACATGGAGCCAATATGATTAAGAGCAAGATTCGACTTTATTTTCCAGGCATGTGCAAATTGACTAACGATATTATCCATTTGTTGATAGATATTTTTGTGTTCAATTAAATATCTAACCGTAGTCAATCCTGCAGTCAAGGCAATTGGATTGCCCGAAAGCGTGCCTGCCTGATAAACTCCCCCATCCGGAGCCAAAATATCCATTATTTCCTTTTTCCCTCCAAAGGCTCCCACAGGAAAACCTCCTCCAATAATTTTCCCAAGAATAGTCAAATCAGGGATTACCTTGTAGTATTCCTGTGCTCCGCCCAAAGAAACACGGAACCCGGTTATCACTTCATCAAAGATTAAAAGAATTTTGTATTGCTTTGTTATTTCTCGGAGGCTTTTTAAGTACGCTTTCTGCGGAAGCACAACACCCATGTTCCCGGCCACAGGCTCCACAATAACAGCAGCAAGGTCGTTTCTACATCTCTTTATATTTTTTTCGAGGATGTCCATATCATTAAAGGGGACGGAAATCGTATGGCGAATAGTATCTGTAGATACACCCAATGAGCTTGAATCCGGTAGGGACGATACGCCGGAACCCGCCTTGGCAAGCAGGCAATCCAAATGGCCGTGATAACAGCCGTCGAATTTTAGAATTTTCTTTTTGCCGGTGAATCCTCTGGCAAGCCGAATTGCCGACATAACCGCCTCGGTGCCGGAATTTACAAAGCGAATCCTTTCGATTGACGGCACTGTTTTGCAAATCAAACGCGCAAATTCCGTCTCTATGCTGGTTGGCGCGCCAAAAGAAGTTCCTTTATCAACTGCTCTCTTGACAGCCTCCGCAACTGCCGGATGCGCATGACCAAGTATTAAAGGCCCCCAGGACAAGCAGAAATCCAAGTACTTTTTCCCGTCTTCGCCAAATAGATATTTGCCTTTTGCTTTCTTCACAAAGATAGGATGGCGGCCTATTCCCTTAAATGCTCTTACAGGCGAGTTGACTCCGCCAGCAAGATATTTTTTTGCTTCAAGAAACAAGTTGTTTTTCATTTTATATTTTTTAGAATATAGGGCGTGAAATAGGAAATGATCCGATTCGCCCCTGCCCGTTTTATTGAGAGCAATGTCTCAAAAATTATTTCTTCTTTTGCTGAGCTGTTTTGAATTGCAGTTTTTAACATTACATATTCTCCAGACACATTGTAAGCTGCAATTGGGCATGAAAACCTTTGTTTTGCTTTTGCAACAATATCAAGATAAGAAAGAGCCGGTTTGATAATGATTGAATCCGCTCCTTCCTCAATATCAGCAGCAATTTCTTCCATTGCCTCTTCGCTGTTTCCTGGATCCATTTGGTATGTTTTCCTATCGCCAGTCTTCGGCGCACAATCTGCCGCATCCCTGAACGGCCCGTAATAGTTTGAGGCATACTTGGCAGCATACGACATTATTTTTACGTTGGAAAAGGCGTTCTTATTCAGCGCTTTTCTAATAAAATATACCCGGCCATCCATCATGTCCGATGGAGCAACTATATCAGCCCCTGACAGTGCATGGCTGACAGCGATTTTGGCAAGAATCTCACCGGTCGAATCATTGTCGCCTGTATGGCAGTGCCCGTCTTCCGTAAAAGAACAAAGACAAACGTCCGTAATCACTTCGAGATGGCGGAAATATCTCTTGATTATTGGAATTGCCTTTTGAACTATGCCCTTGGGATCATAAGCCTGCTCTATGCCTTTTTGATCCGGCACGCCAAACAAAAGAACTGATTTTAACCCGGCAGGAACCAATAGCTCCAGTTCTTGTAAAACAATATCCTTAGAATAATGGTAGACCTCTGGCATGGATTTGATTTCATTCTTTACTTCGGTTCCATCTACCAGAAATACCGGCCAGATAAAATCGTCCCGTTTCAGATGAGTTTCTCGGTATTTCATACGGGTAGCTTCATCAATTCTTCGCTGTCGAAACCTTTTAAACATGAATAATCTCACCCTGTCTTCGTACCTGTATTATTTGCGAGCCATCCGCATTATGATTTTTCAGACAAAGAGCTGTATGTTTTCCAATAACGTAGCAAACAGCAGTCTTTGGAATCTCATTATAGATATCGAAAAAAGCCTCCACGGTTGAAGGAGAAGTAAAAACAATGCTGCGAAAGAAAGATAAATCCAGTTTAGGTTGTATTATCTTTTCTGTCTTATAGCAAACAAACGGCCGTACCTGCTTTAAATTGTGTAATGCATTGCGCGACAAATCCGAGCAAGGATATAAAACGGCTTTGTATTCGCTTTTTTGAATCATTAGGGCAAGCTCATCCGAGTCAGCCGTATCCGGAACAAAATCAACCTTATACCCAAAATTATTAACTTCTCTTCCCGTGGACGGTCCAATTGCAAGTATTTTTTGATTATCCAGATTACTTTTTCCGAAAAAATATCTAACGGCTGATTTACTTGTGAATACTACTGCATCAAACTGTCCTGCTTGTGGGACAGACGCATTAACCGGTACGGTTTTAATTAAAGGGTAGTGAAATATCTTGCCTACAGGAATGAAGCCTCCAATTTCAAGCCCTGTGTATAAAATCTTATCGTAAATATGTTTTTCCTTGACAACGTCGCCTATGATTATCGTAAGCGGAGACGTGGCTCTTAATCCGCTCATTTCCTTTATTGAGGTAATCCGGCATTCTTCATCATACCTGCTCCCATTGCTTATTAACGCAACCGGGGCAGCCGAATCCCATCCCTCTGAAACAAGCCAGTCTGAAAGCTCGCTCAATTTTGATGCTCCCATATAATACACAAGCGTTTTGGTATTGCTGCCTTTGTCTTGCGATTCATACTTGTGAGCGGTATGGGCGGTTCGGAAGGTTACTTCGTTTGAAACCCTGCGCCTTGTTAAAGGAATGGAGAATGACGCTGCAGAGGCATTTGCGGCACTGACACCTGGAATGATTTCCACAGGAATCAGCCTTTCATTAAGATACGCCGATTCTTCTCCTCCTCTCCCGAAAACCAGAGGATCGCCGCCTTTCAATCTGACCGTATTTTTTCCGGAAACAGCGGATTGATAAAGCATTTCATTGATCTCATCCTGTTCTTTTGAATGTTCGCCTTTCCGCTTTCCTACGTAAACTGCTTCAGCATGATATTTATTAAGAACCGAGCTATCAATTAAATCATCGTAATAGATAATGTCCGCACTTGCAAGAACTTTATCTGCCTTAATGGTCATTAAATCCGGATCGCCAGGGCCAAAGCCAACTAGCCAAACCTTTCCAAAATTTTTTCTAATATCAATTGAGTAAAAAAGCGCTTTTAGATCAGATCTTCCTCGCTTGGCAACAACGGCAAGATTTCCCTGAAGAGGATGTGTTTTAAAGGGAAGCGGTCCGGCGGTTTTATCGCTATGGCCGAGACGCAACAATGCACAGGTTGCAATGATAACCGCATCCACATGACAGCTCTCGATAAGACCGATTCTCTCCTCAATAGTCCCGCGAATGCTTACAACTTCTAAATCCGGCCGTATCTTTTCAATTTGCTCTTTGCGGATTTTTGAGCTGGTGCCCACTTTCGCGCCCTTTGGAAGTTCCATGAGCCTTTTATTCTCCCTGCTGACAAGACTATCCGATTTATCCGGAGATTTCGTAAGAGCAATTACCTCTAATCCGTCATTTAGCGGATACGGCAAATCCTTTGCAGAATGGACTGCTATGTCTCCTTTCTCTTCAAGCAGAGCCTTATCGATCTCATCCGTAAAAAAGTCCTGTTGCTTATTTTCGAACAGCGATATTTCGCGATGAATATCGCCGAATGTTTTCATAGTAATCAGCTCGTATTCAATTTCCGGGAAATTAGAGATGACCTCTTTCACCTGGATTTTTGCAAGCCTGCTATCACGGGAAAGGATTTTTAACATAATACCGGTTCACCCATCATTTTATACTTCATTTTACGCACTTCTTCTTCGATTATCATCGACGCCAAGAGCATTTCATGACTTCGAGCTTCAATATTTTGATCGATGCTGTCTTCGACGTCTTCAATATTAAATACTCTTACGTTTTTATAAAGAGAGAGCCGTTCGTCAACATCTCGCGGGACCGCAAGATCAACCATGAATAAGTGCCTCTCCGTTGGAACAATATCAGGAGTAATTATCGGACACGGTGAAGAGGTCGCGGTTATAATTATATCGGCTGACTTTAATTCCACCTCCAGATTATCAAAATAGAAGGTTCTGCACCCGATTTGACTTGCCATCGCTACAGCCTTTTCGGATGTTCTGTTCGTAACCGAAATCATATTGCATCCCTGGGAATGCAGCGCTATAATGATATTTTCGTTCAAATGATGCGAGCCTATAACTATTATCCTTTTCTGCGATAATTCGGAGACCTCGCGCTTTAATAAAGCGATTGTCGCCTGGCTGTGGGTAATGGCTCCTCTGGATATGCCTGTTTCGCTTCTCACCCGTTTTCCTGCCCGCAATGCAGCCTGGAAAAGCCTGTGCAATCCCGGCGAAATATGACGATTATCGACTGCTTCAATATAGGCTCGCTTTACCTGTCCTTGTATGTGCGTCTCTCCAATCATTTTTGATTCCAAACCTGCTGTTACACGAAACAAATGTTTGGCAATATTGGGAGGGATTGACCCATCACCTGCATAGAGTTCAATCCGATTACATGTCTGGAGATAAACATAAAAAGGCGGAAGGGATTGCTTTATTGTTCGATTAAAAGCTTCCCTTTCAGCCACTGAATACTCATGATCTTTGCCTTTAAATAAGATCATGCTCGGCAAACCTCTTAATTGCATCTCTCCATTGAATGGATTTCTTTACATTTTCGGCATTGGAGCTGACTGCAACCGACATATTGCCTTTTTCATAAATAGCAGGCGACACGAAATCGCTCATGGTCGGATTGTCCGAAATATTTACAAGAAGCCCGTTCTTTCTTGCATCAATAAGAATCCGCTTGTTTGCTGTCTCGTTGTTGGTGCAGGCAAATACAAGAGAAACCCCATTGAGAATTTTCGTGTGATATTCCCTTTTGCGGCATTCTATCCCCATAGATATTATTTCGTCACATATCTCCGGCGCACAAACCGTAATATCATCTGTATATTTTATGAGCGTCTTGAGTTTCTGCAAAGCTGTTCTCCCGCCGCCCACAATAAGGATTTTTTTACCGGTAATATTAATGCAGATCGGCAAAAATTTCATGCTGTATCCTCATATTGTCTATTGAATTTCTTTCCTATATTTGGTATTCCGGAGCCACATGAAGCCCGCATTCTTTTGGTCCCAAAGTCTCCCACCACCACCGTCCGACACGGATATCCTCGTTACTTGCAACGGCTCGCGTGCAGCAAGCGCAGCCGACGCTGCGATAACCGTAATCCTGCAATTGATTATAGGGGACGTCGTTTGCCTGTATGTATTCCCAGACCCGCTTTTCGTCCCAGTCCGCTAAAGGATTCAGTTTATAAATTCTGTGGTTCATATCCCATTCAATCACCTCGACCTTTTTACGCGTGTCTGCCTGACCGCTTCGAAGCCCGGTAATCCATGCATCCACTGTACTCAACACTTTCTTCAATGGCCTTACTTTTCGGATCTCACAGCACTTCTTGCGGTTTTCGATATTTTTGTAAAAAAGGTTTGGCCCTCCGCCGGCAATAAGCTCGTTAAGGTCATGCGGATGGGGCGCATATACCTCGTATTTGATTCCATACTTATCCATTGTTTTTTGCATCACTTCGTATGTTTCCTGGAAAAGCCTCCCTGTATCAATGGTGAAAATTCTTACACTGGGATTTATTTTCACCAGAATATCTGTGATAACCTGGCTTTCCAGGCCGAATGCCGCCGCAAGGGCGATACGATCTGCGCCGAATTCACGCAATGCCCATTCCAGGATTTGGGGAACGGATTTCCTCTGCACTTTTTCTTTATGTTCTTTGAGTTTTTCCATTTTCTATTACCCGGGTGATTCTTTCTCCATAATTGAATTCGCGCATAATGTCAATCCTTCTTGCGAATCAATACCTGCCAATGATTTTCCTTTCTCTTCTGTTCGAGAATTTCGTGCCCTTCTTCGGCCACTGAACGGGGAACGTTTTCAATTGGCAGCCCGTCATCTAAAAGAATTTTCAATGTTTGTCCAGCAGTCATATTTGCTAATTCCATTTTTGTTTTCATGAAATTCATAGGACACACAACGCCGCGAAGATCTTTAAAAACATCATAATTTGTCTCTTTGGTCTGCGCTTCTCCTTTATATCCATCCGTTATTTCCATTCGGGCCGGTTCCCCAGGGAATCGCAATGAGTCATCCATCGATTCATAGAGATGTTGAACAGTGTCGGCCAAATCAAACACCTGTATGCGAAGCGGAACTAGGTTTTCTTTGTTTGCGGATTTGGCCATATCGAGCATAGGTTGAAACGCAGAGGCTATCAGTCCCGAGCGAATAAAATGTTCGGAAAAGCTTTTAAAAACATCATTTTCTGAGCCAGCCTCTATTCCACGTGTTATCAGAAGCATGCGGGATGCTGCGAGGGTAATTTGATAAAGGGTATCTCCGATCTTACTATTATCCTCTAACTTCTCCAATTCTTCCTTCTTTTTCCTGATAAAGTTTACATCCACATCAATCAAATCAAACAACCCTGCAGAGCATTCGCCAACACCTTTGCCGGCAAGGGAAAATTGTTCATTTGCTCCCCAGTCGAAGTAGTAATTCTTATCCTCGGCAAAATCTGGAACATTCTTATATTTGGCGCATATCTGCCGGATATCCTCTGCGCCTTGGTTGTCGATATAATCGGCAAACGAAGCATGTTTGTCTTTTTTATCCAGGTAGATTTTTAAAACATCCACAACAAAAGCGGGCAAATCTCTGGAGGAAATTTTTCCCACCAATTTAGCAAAACGAGCACTGCCATGTCCCACAACAGATCCTGCAACCACGTTGTAAGCCGGATACATTGCTTGTCCTTTTCTCGCGACCTTTCCATAAAATCCGAGGTCTGCCACCATGTGTTGCCCGCAGGTGTTGGGGCATCCGGATAGATTGAACTTGAAATCAGAAATTTGATCAAGATCCAAATTCGAGGAGTCGAGTTTTTGGTGTATGGCTTTCAATGCTCCTCGAGGCAGGCAAATGCCAAGCCGGCATGTGTCGGCGCCGGCACAGGCGATACTGTTTCCAAAAAGCTTTGGCTTGGAAGTCAGGTCTGAAACCCGTTTTGAGAGCCGGTAAATATTGCCCAAATACGCTTCGGGTATATTACGGAAAGTAATGTTCTGATCCATTGTAAACCGTATGGTATTCTCGCCAAAGGAATTCAAAAGATCCGCTATCTTTATGGCATTCCGGCTTTCTAATTTGCCGAAATGGATAGGAACGATAATGAAGTAAAGACCTTTCTGCTTTTGTTCAAAAACAAACCGCCGTTTCCATAGATCGAAATCACCGGAAGAGACTTCATGGAAATCAAGATCGACCCATTTCGTGCGATTATCGTTGTCAATGATACACAAAGGTTCATATCCGTTGCTTTTAAGCTTATTTACTTCCTGTCGGTATAGCTCTACAAAGCGTTCCTGGCCGAGAGAATTCCACAAAAAGCGCAGTCTGGCCGCGTGTTTATTTCTACGGTTGCCGTATTGATCGAAGAGACGTTTCACAGCTTCTGTTACAAAGTGTATCTGATCCGCTGGAATAAAATCGTGCAGTAATCTCCCTACCTGCGGCTTTATGCCCATACCGCCAGCTACATACACTTTGAATCCTTTTTCTCCGTTTTGCGTTGTTGCAATGAATCCTAGATCGTTAAAGCAGGCATAAGCGTCGTCTTTATCAGAATTGGAAAACGATATCTTGAATTTCCTCGGTAATACCCAGGAGTCGGATTCGCTGATAAGGAGGCTTGAAAGAGCAATCGCGTATGGCGCAACGTTAAAGACTTCGTCTTTAGCAATACCCGAGTCCCACGAAGCCATAATGTTGCGCACCGTGTTCCCGCCCCCGCCGCGAGTTGAAAGACCAACCTTAAGCAATTCCTTCATAACGGGCACAATATTATCAAGCGCCACATCGTGAATTTGCACTTCCTGGCGGGTGGTAATGTGAATAAAACCCGAGCCGTATTGCTCTGAGAGAAGGGTAACAGTTTTCAATTGTTCCGGCGTTATGCCGCCGGCCGTACAGCGGACGCGGACCATGTAAGTATCGTCTTTCCGCTGTTCATATACACCGAACGGAACCCGAAAAGCACGGAACTTTGCTTTCTCAATCCGGCCTTTTTTAAATTCTTCAACCAATACGGCAAATTGGTCGATCTCCGTTTTCAGATTCAAAGGTATTTCATAGAATCGCATACTTCTCCAAATCACATCTTTTATCTTTCTATAATAACCAGGTGGTGGGGTTTTTCTCCCAGTCTTATGCTTGTGACTTTAAATCCCTGTTCCACTGCGGATTTGGGCACATTATCCAGTGGCTCTCCCTCATTAAGCAAAACCTCCAATTGATCCCCTGGACTCATTTTTGAAAGTTCCAGCTTGACCTTTACAAAAGTCATGGGGCAATGTTCTTTTGTTATGTCAAGAAAATGCTTCATAAGTTTCTCTTGTTTTTAAATAAAAATGATCTTTGCTTCTTTCGAATAATCCAAGAATGTCGCCACGCCGATTACTTCTTTGACTTCGTCAATCAGGTCTTCTTTCTTGACTCCAAGAATATGCATGGCCATCTCGCAGGCGATAAATCGTATACCCAATTGCTTTGCCGCTTCAATCAATTCAGGTAATGTGGCCACATTATTCTTTCTCATCATATATGTCATAAGTTTCGGACTGACCCCGCCAAAGTTGAGCCGACTTAGGGGGAGTTTGTTCAATCCCCCCATCAGGAAGTTGAAAACCCTATCCAGAATTCCTTTACCGATCCATGAGTGGTCCTGTTTCTTTTTTAACACATTAAGGCCCCAAAACGTGAAAAACATAGAGACGTCGCGGTTTGTTGCGGCTGCACCGGTAGCCAGCGTAAAGGCCGCAAGTACCCTGTCGAACTCGCCGCTAAAGCAAACAATTGAGAGTTCTTCTTTTTCCATAATGATTCCCATTTTAAAAGGATTTATCCCACTATAACTTCAACCTTTTCTTCGCTTACCTCTCCTTTTCGGATCCGAAACGACCGGATATTTTCTAATCCATCGGCGAGTGAAATAATCACATAGCTCAGGTTCGGATCATAAGCCAACTTTATATCCTCCTCAGAAGGCCTTGCCGGAGAAACAGGATGGCTGTGATAAACGGCACAAACACTCAGTCCTTCCTCCCGCATTTTTCGGATAGCCGCAAACTGCTCCCGTGGGTCGAGTGAAAACTGTTCTTTGGAAGCATCTGTATTAGTTAGCTGGAAATGCTTAACGATAATCCCGTCTTTATCTGCTAGGTAACCACAAGCCTCAATGGGCGCATCCTGCTTTGCATGCGCAATTATTTTGTCGATTACATTCTGTTTTATTTTCAATACACTAGCCATTAGTGGGCTTTCCTTTTAAATCGCAAACAGGTTCTTCCGCATCAATCAATTCATGGATTGTTGGATTTTCACCGCATAACGCGCATTTTGGATTGCGGTTGATCTTCACTTTTCTGAAATCCATGGTTTTTGCATCAAACGTGAGAATCGCATTAGTAAGTAAATCGCCCACTTTGGTTATGAATTTCAGAGCCTCGGCAGCCTGAATAGTGCCCAGCATTCCTGCAATCGCTCCTAAAATGCCTGCCTGCGAGCAGGTAGGAACCGAATTCCGTGGCGGCGGAGATTGAAATACGCAACGGTAGCATGCGGATTGGCCCGGCACAATTGTCATGGTTTGACCGTTGAATCGTAATATTCCACCATGCGAAAAAGGAATTCCGCTCATGACGCAGGCATCGTTGATTAGAAATTTCGCAGGAAAATTATCAGTGCCGTCGATTACAAAATCATAACCTTTAATGATTTGTTTAAAGTTTGCCGCAGTAACCCGCTCTTGATACACATTCACCAGAACGTCCGGATTTAAAAGCTTTATCTTTTCCGCTGCAGACAGGACCTTGGGCTTATTCAAATCTTTTGTAAAATGAATGATCTGGCGCTGCAAATTGGATATTTCCACATTATCCGCATCCACAATTCCGATAATTCCAACTCCTGCCGCGGCAAGATAAAACGCTGCCGGAGCGCCCAATCCTCCTACGCCGATTATCAATACTCTGGCATTCATGATTTTCTCTTGACCTTCGACGCTAACTTCCTTCAGGATAATATGACGGCTATACCGTTCTAGTTGTTTTTCGGTAAAGTTCATTGGAGCGCCTCCAATCCTCTTGTAATATCTTCGATAATATCTTCTACATCTTCAATCCCAACAGCCAAACGTATCATGGATTCGCTTACCCCCATTTCTTCTTTTTGCTTTGGCGTGTATTCACAGAATATGGTAGACGCAGGATGAAGGATGAGCGTTTTGTTATCATTCAAGTTCGTGGCGCGTCTAATTAATTTTAGATTATCCATAAATTGGAAGCATTGATCCTTGCTTTCCAGTTCAAAGGTCAGAATTCCTCCAAAGCGGTTGCCGAATTGCTTATTGGCTGTCTCATAATATTTCGAGTCCTTCAGTCCCGGGTAGTTGACAGATTTCACTTTTTTGCATGCTTTCAAGTATTCCGCAAGCTTCAGAGTGTTTTCGCAATTTCGATCAATCCGAAGGCTTAATGTCTCCAAACCCAATGCCTGTAAATAAGCATTGTGAGGAGACAGGCACGAACCAAGGTTGCGATAGACTTCCCGCTTCAGTTTGGTAATAAATGCCAAAGGCCCGACTTTCTTTGACCATTCCTGAACTTTTGGGTTTAGGGACCAGTCAAAGTTACCATTATCGATAATCAGGCCTCCCACGGTTGTAGCGCCGCCGGAAATGTATTTGGTGCTTGAAAGAACTTCTACGTCAACTCCAAAATCTTTGGACTTGAAGATATACGGCGTCGTCAAGGTGCCATCTACTACCAAAGGCACATGGTGTTCCTTTGTGATGTTGGCAATAGCTTCAATATCTGCCACCTGCAATTGCGGATTGGTTATGGTCTCTAAAAATACCGCTCTTGTTTTGCAATTAATGGAATCATGTAGGGTATCCAACTCCTCCATGTTGATGTAAGTCACATTTAGTCCCCAAGGTTTCAAAGTGTTCTCAAATAATGAAAACGTATTTCCAAATATGAATTTGGTCGAAATGATATTAGAGCCTGCTTCAGCAAGGGCAAGTATCGTATTCGTGATTGCCGCCATGCCCGATGAAACGGCCACAACGCCCGTAGCGTCCGAAAGAAGCCGGACCCGCTGTTCAAAATCCTCTATGGTCGGATTTGTAATTCGCGTATATGAATGCGAAGGTTTTTTTCCTTCAAAGGCCAAACGAATATCGTCCGACGTTTCATATTCAAAAGCAACGCTATCGTAAAGTGGGAAGCGCAAGGCCCCATGCGCGTCCTTTTTCAACGCAATTCCATGAATCGCTTTTGTCGAAAATCCTTTCATCCGACAGCCCCTCCTCCCAGAAAATACAGGAAATCCACTTCATTTCCATCTTGAACTTTGGTTGTTGCGAATGCTTGTCGGTCAACAAAAATCCCATTCAACTGGACGGAAACCTGATCCGGCATTTCCACGTTTGCTTTTTTTAATAATGCCGAAATAGTAAGTAATTCTTCTTCAAAAGTTTTTTCTTTCCCATTAACCAGCACTTTCATTTTCACGCCTCCTTCTCTCTTGCAAAAGACTCCTATACCTTTCGCCCGTATCCGGGATAATAACAACAATTCTTTTCCCTTTGTTCTCTTCCCTTTGAGCGACTTTCAAGGCAACATGTACGGCAGCTCCTGCCGATACTCCGCAGAGAATACCTTCTTTTTTAATGAGGTCTTTTGCCGTGGCGATAGCATCGCTGTCATCTACCGTCACTATTTCATCGATCAATTCTCTTTTAAGAACATCAGGAACAAATCCGGCCCCTAGACCTTGAATCTTATGCGGACCCGGTGTCCCGCCTGAAAGAACAGGAGATCTTGCCGGTTCAACTCCAATAATACGGATTGCCGGATTTCGCTGCTTTAGTATCTCGCCAACGCCTGTGATTGTGCCGCCTGTTCCTATACCGTTTACAAACGCGTCGAGCTTTCCCTCTGTATCCGACCAAATCTCTTCTGCTGTTGTCTCCCTGTGTATTTTGGGATTATTCGGATTTTTAAATTGTTGCGGCATAAACGCGTTTTTGTATAAGCGGTAAAGTCCTTCTGCCTTGTCAAGAGCTCCTCTCATTCCAAGATGGGCCGGCGTTAATTCGACTTCTGCGCCAAATAACTTTAATAGAGAAATCCTTTCATGACTCATTGAATCCGGCATTGTAATGATCAGCCGATAGCCTCTTGCAGCGCAAACCCATGCTAGCGCGATACCCGTATTTCCGCTTGTAGCTTCGATGATTACCGAGTCTTTACCAATGAGTCCTGCCTCTTCTGCTGCATTAATCATGCTGACGCCGATACGATCTTTTACCGAGCCGGCAGGATTGAAAAATTCCAGCTTAGCCAATACCTCTGCAAAGCAATTTTCTGCGATACGGTTCAGACGCACCAAGGGCGTTTTGCCGGTTAGCTCACTCATGTCTTTGGCAATTTTAGGCATTATTTGCCTCATTTAGAACTACTTCTACGGATTTAGTAGTATTATAATTCCAAAAAAAATTAAATGATATATTCTAATTGCTGTTTCACTACTTCTTTTTCAGAGAGTTGTAGCAAAGTTAAATCATTGAAATATTCAACGACTTGTTTCTGAACTTCGTTTGCCATTACTTGTACCTGGCAATTTCCTTTTTTTGAACAAGCATAATCGGATCTCAGGCATTCCGCAATCAGTACAGGGCCGGACAATACCTCCAATATGCTTCGGATGCTTAGTTTCGCAGGATTTTTCGCTAGGCTATATCCCCCGCGATTCCCTTTCTTGCTTTGGATAATTCCAGAGTTGGCAAGCGAAAGTAGCAGCTGATCAAGAAATTTTCTTGGGATATCCTCCTTTTCAGCTATTTCCCTGCCAGTAAGCTGGCCATGTGGGTAAGCTGGCACCAATCTAAGAAGTGCTCGTAAGCCATAAGTGCATCGCTTGGTAAGAATCATTATTCTACTTCTCCTATAGATATAATATAATATCATTTCTAACAAATGTCAATTAATTTTATGCAATAATTCTAATTGCCTCAACTGGGCACTGATCTCTGCCGCATCCTTTGCCTTGGTTTCCATTTCCTG
>MHYJ01000157.1 GCA_001828445.1 Planctomycetes bacterium RBG_16_43_13 | reverse complement strand
TGTGGTAATAAGTATAGACGCCGATGGCAACGAAACTATCCTCCGCAAGGCATTAGCTATGGGTGCTGACAAAGGTATACTCATAAAGACGGATGTGAATTTCGATGGCCACGCTACCGCTGATGTCCTTGCAAATGCAATAAAGGATATAAAGTTTGATATCATATTCTTCGGTAAGCAGGCAGTAGATGATGACAGTAGTCAGGTCCCGTCCATCGTCGCTTCCCTCTTAAACATACCACGAGTAAATGTCGTCAACAAGCTTGAGATAAATGGCACAAAGATAAAGGCACATCGCCAGATAGAGGGCGGCGAGGAGGTATATGAATTAGAGATGCCAGCGATCATTTCAGCCCAGAAGGGCTTGAATGAACCACGTTATCCTTCCTTAAAAGGCATAATGGCGGCAAAAAAGAAACCAATCGATACTAAAGAAGCACAAACTATTAAGCAAACTATCGAGATTATAAAGATGGACTATCCGCCGCAGCGTCCAGCAGGTAGGATAGTTGGCAAAGGCGTAGAGGCAGTACCAGAACTTATCAAACTCCTGAAAGAAGAGGCAAAGATTTTATAGTATGGCAAACTCGATATTAGTATTCATAGAGCAAAGGGATAGAAATCCGAAGAGGTCGTGCTTTGAGGCAGTATCAGAAGGTAAACGGCTCGCAAGTAAACTCAACGGAAAGTCAGTAGCACTCATTGTAGGCAATAATATCAGGAATTTATCAGAACAAGCAGGTTATTACGGTGCAGATAATGTATATCTTATAGATGATCCCCGTTTCGCCAAATATACTCCCGAGGGATACGCCCGAGCTATAGTAGAGACGGCTAAAAAAATAGACCCTGCCGCTATACTTTTCTCTGCATCCGCTATGGGCAGGGATTTATCACCTACTGTAGCCGCCCTACTACAGACCAGCGTCGCCGCCGACTGCACAGCCCTGTCGGTAGAAAGTGGGAAAGTCATCGCCATAAGACCTGTATACGCTGGTAAGATATTCATAACTATATCATTCAAAAATACGCCCGCAGTAGTAAGTTTACGACCAAATGTGTTCACAGCAGATGGACCTGATACATCCAGAAAAGCAACTATAGAAGAGTTGAAACTAACCATTGATGCAAATAGTATGAAAACCGTAGTAAAAGAGATAGTATCAGCCACAACTGGAAAGCAAGATCTGACAGAGGCAAGTGTAATAGTATCTGGTGGACGCGGGTTCAAAGGACCTGAAAACTTTCATTTGAGAGATGAACTCGCGGAGGTATTAGGTGCATCTATAGGTGCATCTCGCGCTGTCGTAGATGCGGGATGGCGACCCCACTCAGAACAGGTAGGACAGACAGGAAAGACCGTCTCACCGAATCTCTACATTGCCTGCGGGATTTCAGGTGCTATACAACACCTGGCTGGTATAACATCCTCGAAAGTAATAGTCGCTATAAATAAGGACCCTGACGCACCAATCTTTAAGGTCGCAAACTATGGCATAGTAGGCGATCTATTTGAGGTGCTACCTGTGTTAACGGACCAACTGAAAAATGTGCTCCATAAGTAAGGTTCTTTTTTTGCCGTAACTTTATTCCCAGATTTAGTGTTTAATATATATTATGGGAAAAGGTGCCTCATTTATCGCCGTTATAGTTCTACTCTTTACACCACCAATTACTCTCTATGCACAGGAGGCGGATAGCTCTACCTCATTTACTCGCCTTGGGATAATGAAAGTGCGAGGCGGCGATTACGAGGGGGCAATCAAACTCTTCGATAAGGCAATAAATATGGACGATGAAAATATTCTCGCCTACTTCCAGAGGGGACGGGCGAAGGCAGGAATGAATAACTTTAAGGGTGCTATAGCAGATTTTGACACAGTGATAGAGTTCGAACCCGACTACGCCCCCGCATATATGGACAGAGCAGAGGCAAAGAAAAAGATTGGGGACGAAAATGGTGCCAAGCAAGATATGGACAGAGCGGTAAAACTTGACCCGTCATATCTAAAACCACCTCAGGAGATAAAGATTCCTAAAATCCCAGAGAGACCAGCAGAACCAAAAGAGCCAGATAAACCAGTGGTAAATGCCCCGTCATCTCCTTTAGAGAACGCTAAAAATGGGAGTGTGCCTTCTCCCAACGACCAACCAGCAAAGCCCGCAGAACACGAGGTAGAGAAACTTACAACAGCAGAGGACTATTACCATCGCGGTATTATGCACCTAATCGTAGGTGAGTATGAAGCAGCTATAAAAACTTTCTCTAAGGCAATAGAAATAAATCCCAAATACGTAGAAGCATCTATAAGTAGAGGCGATGCGAAGCGACTACTCGGCAACTATAAAGAAGCAATTGCAGATTACGACGAAGCGCTAAAAATAAACACAAACTCCGAGACCGCTTATTTAGGCAGGGCCATGTCGAAAGAGGCACTCAACGATAAAATGGGTGCCATAAATGATTATAGCAATGTAATAAGAATAAACCCAAAAAATGCATCCGCCTATATCAGCAGAGGCAACCTACGTAGCACAACGAGCGGCGACCTCAAGAATGCGCTAGCGGACTATAATAAGGTAATATCTACAGCCCCTGATTCAGCTACTGCGACGACATACTACAGCCGAGCTGTTGTAAAGGGCAAGCTCGGTAACATCACAGGCGAGATAGAGGACTACGATACGGCAATCGAACTAAACCATAAATATGCAGATGCCTATGTCAATCGTGGCTTCGCAAAATATGCACTTGCTAACTTAAAGGAGGCAGTGCTTGATTGGGAGGAAGCAATAAGAATTGCCCCATCCCTCTCAGCTGAGTTAAAACCATATATCGATGCCGCAAAGGCAACCTCGAAAAAGGGAGGCAAAAAGGGCAAAAAGAAGAAAAAGTGATAGGTGCCTACCTACGCAAAATAAAAAATAATTTCTGGCAATCGCAAGTAATTTCTGTATAATTACCCCACTTGTGCTGAAGTGTAAAAGGAGACCGCAATGACTGACCTTACTAAATTTGATGCCCTCGAGAAAGAGTTATTTAACACCCTAACCAAGAGAGACCCCATACTCTCATCCTCATTAGGGCTTCACCAATATGACGACAAAATGCCAGATGGCTCCGTAGAAAAAGAGTTAGAGGACATCCGCATCTTGAACAAATACCTGAGGGAATTCTCCAAGATAAACATCAAAAAACTATCACCGCACAGGGCTATAGACCTTGAATTAGCTATACATACGATAAAAATATGGCTCTTCGAGAAAGAGGAACTCAGATATTGGGAGTCATCTCCAGAAGCACCAGAACTAATAGGCATAAGCATATTCCAAGTGCTCTCCCGTAACTACGCCCCTCTAACACAACGACTAAAGAGCATCCACAAACGATTAGAGCAGATACCACACTATATAAAAAAATCCAGAGAGAAACTGCGCTCACCTATAAAACAATTCGTAGAGGATGAACTTGAGACAATTACCCGCCTGCCCGGCTTCTTCAACAACCTAAAGGACATTGCCAGGGAGAACCTTCTTAAAACGCCATACTACAATTTCCACAGGTCAATTGAGAGGGTCCACGATGCGCTCGAGGACTACTCCAATTGGCTCATAATTGACGTCCTACCAACGTGTAGAGAGGACTTCGTAATCGGGGAGAAGAAATTTGAAAAACTTCTAAAACTTAGAGGAATCGATAAGACACCTCGCGAACTGATAAAATTCGGCGATGACGAATTAACACACCTACAGGAAAAATTAAAACAACTCGGCAGGCAAATAAAAAGACGCTCGTCCGTAGAGGACGTCCGCGAACTCATTCGCTCTAAACACCCTAAAACATTTGAAGACGTCCTAAAATATATGAGGGACTCCGTCCAAAAAGCGAGGCAGTTCGTCATCCGCTCGGATTTCGCAAAGCTCCCATCCAACGAAAATCTATATGTCATAGAGACACCGAGTTTTATGCGTCATACTACACCGTTCGCTGCATACTGGCCGCCGGCAAAGTTTGAGGAGAAACAGGACGGTTACTATTTTGTAACCCCAGGCGACTCTGAAAACGAGCGGTTGAAGGAGCACAATTATGCCTCTATGCACAACACCACAATCCACGAGGCATATCCCGGTCATCACCTCCAACTTACCTGTGCAAATACAAATAAATCTCTCATCAGGGCGTTTGCCGATGCCACGGAGACAGTGGAGGGCTGGGCACACTATTGCGAGGAGCAGGCGAAGGAATTAGGATTTGACGACACACCAGAGGCACGATTCGCACAGACACTTGATATGGTCTGGCGCGCCGCAAGGATAATTATAGATGTAAAACTCCATACGGGAGCGATGACCGCAAGGGAGGCGATGGAGTTCCTCGCCGACACCACAGGTATGGAGTGGAGCGCCGCAGAGGCAGAGATTAGACGATACACCAAGTCCCCCACCTACCAGTTAAGCTACCTCATCGGCAAGGAACTAATAAAAGACCTCAAGCGCTACGTCCGCTCAAAGATGAAGGAAAAATTCACCGACCTCTTCTTCCACAATACATTCCTCTACGCAGGAAGTTTACCAATAGACCTGATGCGTAAGGAATTCGACTGGAAAATCGAAGAAGAACTCACCAAGAAAGAGCGAAAAAGGAAAACAAAAATCGAGAGAACAAAGACAAGAGAAACCCCCAGCAGAAAAATAGTAAGAAAAAAGCCGCCCGCAAAAAGTCGCAGGAAAGTAGTAAAAAGACGGCCGCCGCGAAAACCAAAAAAGAAAAAGTAAGCACCTTCCTAATCTACCTCCGCCCTCATCCTGTCCAGAAATGGTGTGTAGCCGTGCCTCAGCCAGAATCCCCTCGCCGCCGCATTATGCACCGAGACGTTTATCTCCGCATAGGAAATTTTACTCGCCTTAAACCATCCCTGAACCTCGTCGAGGAGCATTTTCCCTATGCCCTTTTTCTGGTGGCTCTCGACGATGGACAGGTCGGATATGTAGCCGTAGAACTGCTCCGTAACGACAGGCGGGTTCTCTAAAATAAGGGCGAGAATATAGCCGACGATAGAGTTGTCCCGAGTAATCGGGATCCCGCTACTATTAATTTTTATAGAGGCGGGAAGAGTTGTGGGTTGAAGGTCGGGAGTTTTATCTTCGGCAATCAACACCAAAGCCCGCTCGCTGTGGATGCACTCGTCAATCCACTTTTCCATTATCTCATTCGCACAGCCGGATGTTGTGAAGCGCGGGTCGAGGCGGGCGTGACCTTCCCACATCTCCCGCCACATCTTTACTATGTCGGGGACGTCAGACGTTGCCGCCTTGCGAATTATTATTTGAGGGGGTTTCATACTGTCTGCAAATATGGCGGACATTGTATCAACAGCAGGGTTTATTTGGCAACAGTTTGTAGAGGCAGGCATCCTCCCATAGAGTAAAATATCTTTGACTATAGTAACAATAGTTATATAATTTCTGCAATTATTCTTTTAAGGAGGAGATAATATGAGGAAAGCAACATTACTTTTGGTAATTGCCGTAACTATATTTACGGCTACTATCATCTACGCCCAGGGCGAGGCGGATAACTCTACTTCACTCACGCGTTTGGGAATAATGAAAGCAAGG
>MHYJ01000156.1:3985-8362 GCA_001828445.1 Planctomycetes bacterium RBG_16_43_13 | reverse complement strand
TTAAGGCTGAATGCATCAGCAGCCATTGCCGGGACGGAGATTGATAAGATTAAGATTATTGCTAAGATAAGTTTATTAAACATTATTTACCCCTTTTCTTTTTCTTTGTTTTCCTTGCCTCGTTCATGGATATTGCGATTGCTTGTTTCTGACTTTTACCATGTGCCATTTCTGTTTTTATATTACTTTTGATCGCAGCCTTTGATTTTCCTTTTTTTAGCGGCATATTGTAATAAACCTCCTTTTCATCATCGGGTTCGTAATGCGGTGACATGTTCAGGTTCATTTATTCACTTTCATTTTCCCACCGGCTCAAGCTTAATATCAATGACGTTATCATTAAGTTTCAGGGAATCTCCATACTTCTTTAATGCCTCAGACATAACCGGTGACATAAACACTTGCCTGTTATCCTGATATATGTACTGGACGAGTTTCGAGTCTGTAGGATACGGGGTAATGCCAGCGGCTTTAAGTATCTCTTTATGGGCATCCCATGCGTGATTTGACTGCTCTTTATTAAGCAATGGGATTTCGTTACCGTATTTATCTAACTTCGGGCTACCATCGGGGGTTCTTTGCACTTCCCTATAGTTTCTTACTAACCACCCGATATTTTCCAGCACAGGGGTCAGGCACCGGATAGTTAACTCCTTCTGTGCGGAAGTTATATGTTCCTTGATGTCTTCTTTGGCAAATAGTACTGATATTGAGGTTTGGGCTATACCGAACCGCTTGCCAATATTAAGTTGACTCTCGCCAGCGACATACATGGCTATAGCCTGTGATTTCTCTTCAGGGGTTAAATGATGTGCGGCAGCCTTATTTCCCAATATATGCCCACATCCAAAGGATTAACGTTTCATAACGTTTCACTTTGAAACATATATCAGGATATTTGAGGTTTGTCAAGATTAAATATTGGCTATACGATGGATAGCGGAGATGGTAAATGGTTTACCTGTCCGGTTATTATAGGTAAACGCCTTACTTATTCTGTCATACGTCATGCCTTCTGCCCTCATGCTCTTGATTGTAGAGATAATTTTCTGCTCTACATTGTCCGGCTCAAGATGCACACCATCGGAGGACAGTTTCTTCCCATAAGGGATATTACCCACTCGCTCGCCCTTACTTTTTTTATGTGAAAGGACGGCTTTTGTGCGTTCTGATATAACTTCTCGTTCCCATTGGGAGACGGTGGTAAGGATGGATAGTATCATCCGGCCACCGGCGGTATCGGTATCGAACTTGTCATAGACTGACATGAACCGGTATTTGTCCATGTAGTTTTTGAGCAGATAGCTTAGGTCAAAGACGCTGCGGGTCAGGCGGTCTAACTTTGTAATAATCACACCCTGAACTTTACCGGCATCCAGCATGGAGAAGACCTGTTTTAAGCCTGGCCTGTCAAGATTACTTGCGCTGTAGCCATCATCTATTATGGTCTCTATTATCTCAAGATCGTAGAGTCCGGCGTACTTGGCTATCTGCTCTGATTGAGCGGCAAGGGACATACCTTCTTCTGCTTGTTTGTCTGTTGATACCCTGCAATAAGCCAACATAGGAATATTCACGTTAATCTCCTTTTTTAAGATTCACGATATATGGTATCTTTTAATGTCATTAATGTAGAAATAACATAACAGAAAGGACAAGTATTCAGAATATCTCCTCTATAACTAATCGGTATATGATTTTTGAAACATATTATATCGGTAGATGGAATTTTTGAGTTAATTATATGACACATAGGGCAATCAGCTTCATCTCCATCAAAAACAATTCTATAGTGGTTATTTTGACAAATGTTTATCATTCTACCACATCCTTTTAAACTTCCTGTTTTGTCATCACATGTATGCTCTTATCGCTTTTAGCGAACTCAATAAGAAATTGCTTAAATGTTTCAGGGAGTGAGAATTGTATGATTATATCCATAGAACATATGTCTTCATGCTTAGTCCAGCCATTATTATTTCCCAGGAATTGATCTAACCTTGCAGGCAGCAACATATCGAACATGAACGCTTCCCTATGTATTCTTACTTCAACATAATTTACCATGTCCTTTTAAACCCCTTTTTAGTGAAATTCTCTATAGGGACTTCTACATAAACACCATCCGGCGTTTCAAGGATTTCAAATACTTTGAGCTTAGCTGTATCATCGTGAGCAGGCTCATCTTTAGGCTGAGTATTATCAAGCCCAACAATTACCTCATTCTCCATAAGGAACTCTTCGACAGAGATATCTTCCGCTTCAGTATCTACTGTAATGCCATCACGCATCGCCCTTATTGTATCCCTACATGCTTTAATATCCTCTTTAGTATGGCCTGATATATCAACGGGCTTGAGTGGCGGATCCACTCCTATAATACCTCCTGGAAGTATATTTTCTATCTCTCTTTCCTGTATTAATTTTATAATTGCAGGAGACGGCAATGGCATACCTACAGGTTTAAACTTCTTGCCTTCCTGATTAGCCCTGCGATCCAGATATTCCCCTATGGCCGCAAGTATCATATCCCGCATACTAACCCCATCCTTAAGTGCCGCCACCTTTAAGCGGCGCCCTAAATCCATCGGGATGTCCTTAATAAATACAGACTTCATATGTATCATTTATCCTCCTGCCATCAGGTGCAAGGTGTCTCTTGATATATCCATTTTTAATTAAAAAGGAAATCCAACGGCTTACAGATATTTCAGCACACCTTAAATCCTTGCTAATCATTCCCACAGTGGTAATGATTAAACATTTCTGTCCTTTTTTCACATTTCGGTGCTGATTTAAGAACCAAAATAATAATTTAGCCTTACCGCTCTCTATCTCTAAGTCATCCAATATATTAACTAAAAACAATCTCGATAGCCTTACGTATTCCATAATGATATTATCAATACCATATCTGCTGTGATTAGTCAACATATCATTTAATGTATTTTATTTATTTGGAACAACAGGAGAGAATCAAGACCTGCATCTTACTTCTATCGTGCCACCAGAAAGACCGAGGACTTGTAACCACAAATCTAACCAGAAGCACGATACAACCAAGATGCAACTCACCTTACCTACCCTGATTTCCAAGTTGTCGCTACCCGCACGTACGAAGACTTGTCTTAGACCCTGAAGTCTAAACAAATCTGAAACTATTGCGACACTATGAAATCAGGAAAAGCCGATTTAACCACCTTGTGTCAAGCGGTCACTACATGGCTACAAGTCCTCTGAAGCGTGACATCAGCCCGGTTATCCTGCGAAACGTAAACATAGTTACTAACTATACTATGTAATTTCAAATTATCAATGTTTTTCCAATTTATACCCTTTAGTTTACATTTAGTGTGTCGGTGGGAAGTAGATTATTATAACAACCGAGGCGGATCAGTTCCCGCTCCCTCCCCCCCCTCTGCCTCCATGGGATACCGGCAGGGAATGGGGATCATGGCAGTCATAGACAACCTCCACAGCACTTGAACAGGTCAGCTCACAACATACGGTGGTGTCTAACCCCACTCACATTTCCACTGACCGGACGGTAGAAGGAAAATGAGGGTTTACCTGTGGATAACTGCCATAACTTATCAACAGTACAGATTATGTAAACTTGTAATGCCGAATGTAACAGGTGAATCCCTACGATATTGTTCTAAGATACTACTACTACAATACTACAATAATGTCGTAACTACTACAATATTATCTTATACAATGATTGTCAACCTTGTAACTGTCTCGATAAGTTGACAATGATATAGGGTAGCTAAGCGTTACAATTTGTAACGTTTACAAGCGGTTATAGTTGATAGTTTGATGGTGTAGCAGATAACGTATAATATATTTTACTTGACAAAATATATTAGTTAGTGTATAGTTATAAGCATGATGATTATAAACAAGGGGGTGAGAAAATGAAAAGGTACAGACTGGCATGGATTGAAAATCAGATATGGGTAAGGTGGTTAGGTCTGCCTGCATCATATGAACAGTGTAAATTGGATATAAGGACACTATATCCAAGTAGATCACATAGCAATATAAAGATTTACAAATGGGATTGACATTAAGACGGCAATAATGCCGACTTAACAAGGAGGTGGAAAATGAAGACGACAGAAGTAGGAAGGATTTTAGGGTATAAAGACCCATGCGACCACACACGTGAATCCTACAATAAAAGGTTTATGAGTAACAATATCTGCACACTCTGCGTGGAGTGTGCCCTCATTGCCGGATACGTCGACCGGCATGGGAGGGACGTAATGTCCCTGACAGTCGGGGAGTGTCGTAAGCTCCCCATAGACTGGGTGCTCAAGGAAGGGGCAAACAAGGAGGTGGAAAATGAAGATAAAGAACATAATTAATAGA
>MHYJ01000156.1:3013-3966 GCA_001828445.1 Planctomycetes bacterium RBG_16_43_13 | reverse complement strand
ACAGAAATGATAGATACGAATTAGTCATTAAAGAAGGAATTACGTTAGACGGCAAACATGCAGGGATAAGGGGATGCAATAACCCATATGCTACGGTCTGTCAGATACCTAATGGATTATCTTGTGAGTACGCTTGGGAAACTGTAAAGCATGTTGTGGAAAATAAGAAGGGAGCATTCAAGTCATGAAAAACCTATTCATCAAGGGTTTGCCGGACGACTTAGCCCGGCAGTTAAAGATCCGGGCGGCTGAGGAGTCAAGGTCGCTCAAGGAGTTGGTCATTGCGGCGCTGAAAGCGTATGTGGCCGCAGGAAGGGGGGGGAAATGAATATCTTAGAATTACAAAGGGCACTTGAATATGCGCCGAAAACAGCCGGCAATCCCAAAATCGCCGGTTATTGGCATACTGACAGTACAGAGGGGGATATATGGATATGTAATGATTGCGCTGCCTCTATGATGGCAAGAGGCGTGATTATAGCGCCGGCAGAAGTCGTATGGATAAATGATAAACCGCTAATAGTTGGGGTATGTATCCATGCCAAAAAGGGGAATAGTTATGGAATATAAAAATGAGGTAGCATGGGTAAGGCTGATGTTGGTAAAAGATGGCAGCAGGCCAGCTACGATGGAAAAGACCATTATGAACAGTAAGGACATCTATCTGCTGGCCACTAAGACATTACAGGCGTATTTTAGCGGTCACGATAGAGAGGAGTTTGTCATTATAGGGCTGGATGGAAAGAGTCGGCTACTGTTTCTGAACTCTGTCAGTATGGGGTGCTTAACATCCAGCATCGTGCATCCGAGAGAAGTATTTAAGGCGGCCATATTAGGCAATGCAGTTAGCTTGATATTGTGCCACAACCATCCATCGGGAGACCCTACTCCCAGCCCGGAAGATATAGTAATTACAACCAGGCTGACAGCGGCGGGAGAGATATTAGGAATAA
>MHYJ01000156.1:0-2948 GCA_001828445.1 Planctomycetes bacterium RBG_16_43_13 | reverse complement strand
TGGCCGCAGAGAAGGGGAGAAAATGAAAGAGAGATATGATGTCCGTACGTTGGACACAAAATATGTAGTATATGACAACGTGTCAGAGGTCATAGTGAAATGGTGTCGCTATGACCACAAGCATAATGCTGTCAAGAAGGCTAAAGAGTTAAACGACCAGGAAGACTACGTACTCCACACGACAGTGGATAGGAGTACGCTATGACAGAGTTTCTCAAGGCATTCACCGCAGGGCTTATACTGTCAGGGCTTGCGGTCTGGCTCATGTATTTAACAGAGCAGTTTTAACAGGGGGGGGGAATGAGGAATGAAATACATAGGCACATTAACCATCGGGGACGCTCAGGGATTAGCAGTAACACTTGAGCGTAACAATGTAACAGTAACGGCAATATACTATAATCCGACCAATCCTTCCGGCTGGCCATATGAGGTTGAATATGACTAACCTTGAACACTCAGAACACGCCATGCACAACCTGGTGCTGGCAAGGATTGCAGGTGACGCCCGGAGAGTGCAGTACTGGCTCACCCGGGTGGACTACTGGAGTGAACGAGTCATCGAAGAACAAAGAAAAGAGGGCTTAAAATGAACGTAAACATCACCACAGAAGGAGAACTGGACGGACAGGGACGATCACTGTTCACAGCTACATGGATTGATCCTGATAACCTGACGAATAGGGGACAGGTATTCCATTGTCGGCTGGATGAACATGTCAAGGACTGGCAATCTCAAGGATGGGAAGTGGTTGTAAATAGAAAGGAAAGTGGAAAATGAACGGATACGAAAAGTTAAGTCCGGCCTTTGTTGTCGTAAATGGATCAACTTATGAGGTGCATCAGATTAATCATGATGAAACTGGATCACGAGAACTAACCACAGCAGGTCCCGGGTTATCAGAAATCGAAGCACATAATGAAGCAGACCGAATCAATTTCGAATATTATTTATAACTCATCCGCCCCTGGCCTCACACGGCAGGGGCTTTTCTTCTTACTCCTTTGTAAAATATCCCGTTAATTCAGGCTTATCGAAGCCTAATAACTTCTGCAATTCTTTCTTTTTAGCTTCAAACTTAATCATACCTTGGACAGTTAATCGCCTCTGACATTCTTCATGGGGTAACGCTGGCCTTGAGCAGTAACCCGACATGCCATATGCATACAATTCCTCCTGATATTGATCGTACAGGTCCAATTGTTCATCGGATATATTATCCCATTCGGAAACCCATTTATGTAATTTTTCATCCCAATTCATGTTTTCTTCACCCATATCCCCATGCCGATATGATTACGTTTCTTTCGTGCCGCCTTGAGCGCCCTGAACTCAGGAATACTCATCGGCTTGCCGTTGACCAGGATCATTGTCTCGCATTGGTTGTCATCGTAGTCCAGTGGCATGATCTTGAGCTTAGGGCCCCGTAGATAGATGTCTGCCATCACTCCTCCCGCCTGATTGCCTGCCACAGATCATGCACGATATGGCTAAGCGATGAATTGCCTGCAAGCCACCTCGGATCAGTCAGTAAATAATCAAGATGTTTGTGCTCCTGCCATACCGCATCAATCCTGTCGAGTCGCTCCTTGTCATAATCTCTCGTAGTCCTCCGTACAGCATTGAAATGATACCTACAACATAATCCTCCATTGTTATAAAATTCTTCTGTATCACTGCAATGGTCTATGACCCAGTATTGGCATTTACGGCGTTCGCACTCAGTCACCTTCTGCTCTGAATGGTGAGTTATACACTCCTTGTCTACGCTTGGCACTTGCCCTCCACATTCACATCGCTGAAATTCCTTATTGCCTTTCCTTCCAGGGCCGTTATCGCCATAGTAGCCCGTGCCGAGGCATGTTTCACATTTCATGTATTACCTTACCCTCCCTATCCATTGAATAATTGTTATCGCTATCCAAATTATCCCACCTGAGATCATAGCACTGGCTAACAGGTAGACTATGGCCTCGGGGTAGCTGGTGAACATTCCATGTTTCATTTCGCCTCCTCCAGACATTGCTTGTAACGTCCATCAGTAATCTCAGCGTTATTACATAATACGCAAACCGGAGTATACGCGACATATCTATAATATTTACAGGCATGACTACACTTCTCCGGCTCGTGGTCGTCAATAATTATTGGAACTGTTATGTGCTTTAGCATTTAACTACCTCCCTTGTCCATAATTTCAGGAAATCATTAGCTTTGTCCTCCTTGTACACGCAAATCATATTTAGAACCAATCAGGCTCTGTAAATCTTCTCTTGCTCTTTCTATGTTATATTCATTATTCAATACTTCAAGAAAATATGATTTATAATGAGGCCAACAATTATCTATATCGTCTTCTGTAAATTTAATTTTCGTAGGAATTGTTGCAATACTCATGGTTTTTTCTCCTTGATATAGCTGGTTACTCCTGTACCATTGACATAATTTCCCTAATCAAATCCTCAACAGTTGGAGGAGGTGGTAAAGCCTCTACTTTCTCTCTTGGAACTAAAATCCCAAAGGATTCAAGACATAGCTGGCAAACATAAATTTCTTTTTGAATGCTCTGTGTATAATACTCACCAGAAATCATTACATATACAGTCCAAAACTTCTTTCCACTGTTCTGCTCGTTTCCGCATTTGTCACACTTATAAATTGTTGTAATACTCATTTCTTGTTCTCCTTGATATGGCTGGTTAATTTATATATTGTAAAAGGTCTCATTTTCGGTCTAACCTCAAACTGCTCCGCACACTCTATACAGATATACGGCTGAGCAGAGTCAATCTGTCTGATAGCGTTACTTGCACCGTTGGAGCCGTGTATCTCCATGTAGAGCCTGTCACCTTCCAACTCGTAGCCACAAAGGAGGCAGAAATCGTCCTTGTGGTATGGCGGTTCATCCCCCTGATATTCAGGGTCAGGAGTAAAACCCTTTCGCCAT
>MHYJ01000155.1:2717-5419 GCA_001828445.1 Planctomycetes bacterium RBG_16_43_13 | reverse complement strand
ATGTTTATTACAGAATTAGGGTAATGGGATTGATTTGGGCTATTTTATCTCTATGCCGTAGCCCTTGCCTCTCGCAGTTGCGGAATCCTATATTCCATTAACGCAAATCCGCCAAATAGGACAAACGTATAGAAGGCGTCTCCTAATAGGGTATTGCCGAAAAATGGGATTGCGGCTATATAGCAATCTCCTAATCCTTTGATTGTCATAGCGTAACCCAATCCTCCAGCAGTTGCCCACACCACAAAATTAGTTACTGCGAAGAAGAGTATGGAGCTTGATAGTGTTGTGCCTGCTATTCGTAGGATTGAGCGATTCTTAGAGATCCATACGCCTATGCACACTATTAGCGTAAAACTACCATATACACTTACCATTACAGACCAATTGTGGAAGCCGATGATGATGTCACTCAATAGCATAGCCAACAGTGGTATTAAAAACGCTTGTAATCTATTAGAGAAATATGCCCCTCCAAATAATGCTATCGCACCTATAGGAGCAAAATTTGGTGGAAGATGAATTAAACGAGAGGCACCTGCCACTAAGACCAGTGTTACGAGAACCCAGAAGCGGGGTGTTATAGTTTTCATAACGTCCTACCAGTAACAAAATGAGTTTATTATGTCAAGGATAAAGTATTTCTAACTGCTACAACAACTAAGTTTCTCGCCCTTTTTATTTCCTATCCATTCATTCATCAGCCGCTTCATCACATCCAGAGGGACGCCGCCATTTTCAAGGAGGTAGTCGTGGAACTCTCGAACGTCAAATTTATTGCCGAGAGTTTTCTGTGCTGTTGTTCTCAACTGCATTATCTCCCTCTGCCCTACTTTATAGGCAAGTGCCTGCCCAGGCCATATTATGTAACGGTCTACCTCATTGACTACTTCTAATTCTTTCAGAGCGGTCTTACTGCATATAAAGTCAATTGCCTGCTGGCGAGTCCACTTAAAATAATGTATGCTTGTATCTACCACTAATCTGCAGGCACGCCATGCCTGATAGCTCAACATACCAAATCTTGAGAGGTCATCAGAATATAATCCCATCTCGTCTGCTAATCGCTCGGTATAGAGCGCCCAGCCCTCTACGAAGGCGGTGAAGCCGCCGTGCCTCCTGAACGCGGGGATGTCCTTTTGCTCTACCGATAACGAACACTGTAGATGATGCCCCGGCACTGCCTCGTGATAGGCGAGCGCCTCTAAACTATATTTCGGACGCGTCTCTGGTTTATATGTATTCGCATAGAATATGCCATTCCTACTGCCATCAGCAGGAGGCGGGTAGTAAAATGCGGCAGGCGCGTCCTTATCCCTATATGACTCTATCGGTTTCACCTCATACGGAGTCCTCGGCAACTTACCAAAATATGCTGGCAATTTTTTGTCTGCCTTCGCCAGAACCGCCCTGCACTGTGTCAATATCTCCTCGCCCGAAGAATAATAATTTCTCTTGTCATCGTGTATCTGTTTCATTATTTCCCTTACATCCCCCTTCAGCCCGAGCCGCTGCCCTATCTCTTTCATCTCTTCCTCGATGGATGCCAACTCGTCCAGTCCTATCTGGTGGAGAATCTTCGCACTAAAGCCATCTGCAGTGTGCAGCCGTATCCTGTATTCGTATTCCTTGGCGCCGTCCTTGATTGCCCAGAGCCCAACGTCCTCTCTCGCTTTCGCCAAATATGTCCCCTTCAGGTAGTCGAGGAGTTCTCTATATGATGGATTTACCACTTCACTAATCGCCTTTATGATTTCATCCTTAATCGCCGTTTTAGCAGTGGCTGGAAACGTATCAGGGATTTTCCTAATCGCCTCGCAGAGCGGCGAGCCATCTACATTTGTCGAGAGTATCTTTTCGAGTTGGGCTATCACGCGGGTAACCGCAATCTTCGGAGATACTCTCTCATCTCCTACTCCCTCCTTCAGGTTGTCTATGTATTGGTTCATATACCTCTCGAACTGCCGCAGCCGTGATGTGAAGTTTCTATAGTCCTCGTCCGTTTTGAACGGATGAAAGTTTATCAGCTCGAATAGCGACACCTGCGGACCGCCCATCTGGTCAACGCTCCATTGATACGATTTGTAGTTCATCCCCTCTATACTTAACTCTAACTCTAATTTTAGAATGTCCAGTGTTATCCTGTCCTGCGGACTGCTAATGGTGATGTTATTGAGACGTGATAGGAAAATTTTTAATGCCTTTAGTTCTCTTGCCCGCTCATCAGGTCCAATATCCTGCAAGCGGTCGTCGTATTTATGCTCGCCTAAATAGGTGGCGAGCGGCGGATTGCTTGCTAATGCGAACTGCCAGTAATCCTCACATAATTTAGCTAACTCATCTGATGTATTCACTGTCATTTTTTTTAGGAGATAGGAAAGAGGAGTTAGAAAGTAAATCCTAACTCCCCAGACCTAATTCCTATAAAAATTCTACTTCAGGCACTTCGAGACGAGCTTGGTCATCTCGAACATATTGACCGCCTTTTTGCCACCGAAGACCGCCTTTAGTTTGTCGTCGGCATTGATTACCCTCCTGTTCTTCTTGTCCTGTAGGTCATTCTTCTTTATGTATGCCCACAGTTTCTTTACTACCTGTGTGCGGGGCAGTGCCTTCTCCCCTACGACCTCTGCCAGGGCGCAGTTCGGTGTGAGCGGCTTCATAAATGCCGCGCTTGGCTTACGCTTTGCTACCATTTTCGC
>MHYJ01000155.1:0-2559 GCA_001828445.1 Planctomycetes bacterium RBG_16_43_13 | reverse complement strand
TCACCTTGCTCCCCTCGGACTAAAGTTTGTTCTTCTTCTTCGCCCTCATCTTCTTTTTGTGTGCGAGGATTTTCTTTCTATTTTTACGATAGTAAGCCCTGCCTTTAGCCAGAAGTTCGTCTTTATATACTTTATAGTGGTGTTCGTGCCATTCTTGGATGTATTTCTTGTTCTTCTTCCGCCACTTTTTGTTGTATCCCCTTATCCCTGATGGAATTGAATGTGCCTTCATAGTGAGAATAAATATACTGTTTATGTGTATGGTAATCCAGCACCTATTTTGTGGAAATGGAATTTTCTTGATAAGCCGTTTGTTGATATATAAATTATAGTGCAGTATTAGAGTTTTTCATTAAGGAGAGATAAGATGGTTGAGTTAAACGATGTGGTCTTAATGTCGCTCAGGTGGATTCATTTCTTGGCTGGTATTGTGTGGATAGGTCATCTATACTTTTTTAATCTTGTGAATGGTCCCTTTGCCAAGACGCTGGACGGGGATACGAAGAAGAAGGTCGTTCCGCAACTGATGCCCCGCGCCCTCTGGTGGTTCCGTTGGGGAGCGATGATTACCCTATTGTCGGGTTTATTATATATTACGTGGAGATATTTCGTTGCTACTGACTACGGCTTCAAGGGGACGATACAGCAGGGTAACGACCTCGTTGGTGCAGGTCTTATGAATACCGTCCCGGGGCAGTGGATTAGTTTGGGCGGGACATTGGGTCTCATTATGTGGTTCAATGTCTGGTTCATCATCTGGCCTGCACAGAAAAGGATTATCGGTTGGGTTAGAGATGGTCAGAATCCGCCGGAGATGGCGGCGCTTACGAAGCGAGCATTCACTACGTCGCGGCTGAATACCTATCTATCTGTTCCGATGTTATTCTGTATGGGCGGTGGGAGCCACTTTACGGTTATATCGCTACCTGTGGTCTTGGTGGTCTTCGCAATCGGTTTTGCTTTGGCTTACATATTTATTAAGGTGTCTGCTAAAGCAGGGGCGAGTAATTAGCTATTTCGGATAGGTAAAGACGACTTTCTGGTTCTTATTAGGGGCGAGTATGATTTTCTGTTGTTGCGTGCCTAATTTTTCGTGCCACGTCTCTATTGTGTATTCGCCTGCGGGTATATTTTTAAGTTCGAATCGCCCATCTGCCCCAGTAACATAGAAATACGGGTGCTGGAGGACTCCAATATATCCTGTCATCCAGGGGTGCAGGTCGCACATAATTGGTATCATTACCTCTGATTTTGTAATCTTTGCCTGATACTTCGCCCCCTGGAAAGGTAGAGCCCTGTTTATCGGCTCTGAATTCTTCGAATGAAAGTGAAAATTATGCGTAGTCGGGTCGTTATTGAGGAGCAAGATATGTTGCCTTGCCTGCGCCCCTACGACTCGGGGCGAAAAGAGACATTTGTAATTGCTAATGGTTATCGGTTCTCTTGGAATTGCGAAGACGTAGTTCTCGAGTCCTTCTTTAATATATACGAAGACGTTTTGTAGATGAGCATCTTTAACTAATATGCTTTCGTCGTATAGAATATCTTTATGTATGCCTCTGCATTCGGGATTACCCTCTGTGGAGATTGGCTTCGGAGTAGGAGGTGTGCCGTTGAATAATATCTCTCCACTGATGGACGCTACTGTATCGGGTGCTATATAAGTAGGAGGTGGTGGGTTGTAATCCGAATCGTCCTCCCCTCCCCCACAGCTGGCGATTAAAAGTTGAGCCGCTATCCCGATAAGTGCGGCTAAATATAATCTACTCATCTTATTTATGGAATATCTCTGAAACAATTACATTAGTCAAGAAATTCCTTTTTACGTTGTATTTACCCCGTTAGAAAGCCCCGTTATTTATGACGGGGATAAAGTAGATAGAGCCCTTTCTATAAGGAATTATCGGGGTAAAAGCCCTGTTCTTTCTAACGGGGTTTACTTGCTTGTTGACGTGGTGTATAATTCCATCTATGGGTAAAGGCGAAGATGAAAAGGAATATAAATACGATGCCCCTTCCGGTGGGACAGAGCTTATATGGCGCTGTTTAGTTTGCGGCGACTGGTGGCATAGGAAAGAGGAGCAACCAGAAAAATGCCCCACCTGCGGCGCCGACCCCACCAACTTTGCACTCATTACTGAGGATTAGCTCTTATCCTTTGCAGGTGTCCCAACCCCTGCCGTTAAAACAAGTTTCAGTGCGTTTCCTGCATCCATATCTACCTTTTCCACTTCATTGCGTGGGATATATACTAAGAAGCCGCCCATATTGTAGCTCATCGGCAGATACACAGGGACTGGCTCTTTCGCCTTTCCCTCTGATGCCTGCATTACAATTCCTAACATATACCCCTTGCCATCAGCCACAGGCACCTTTACGACCTCACCTTTCTGCTTCCCGTCTGAGACGAAGAATTTGAATAAGTCCCTAACAGAGTCATAGATAACCTTGACCGCCGGTATTTTCATCATCAGCCGATTAAAAGCGTCTATAATTATGTCTATAAACCAATACTGCGCCGCTAAACCTACGAGGTAAATAAAAATAAGTATGCTCAAG
>MHYJ01000154.1:4683-5439 GCA_001828445.1 Planctomycetes bacterium RBG_16_43_13 | reverse complement strand
CGTAAATCCTTAAAGAACCTCCATGAGTTGGCAGTTCCTCAACATCAAATAAAGTAAGTCCATGGGCATTGAAAACTTTTTTAACTGTTAAAAAGGAAAAATAAGAGAAGTGTTCATGATAAATAGTATCAAACTGGACTTCATCCACAAGTTTCATCAAATGCGGGAATTCCATTGTGATAACGCCTTGGGGTTTAAGAATAATCTTAAGTCCAGCAACAAAATCATTAAGGTTCGGCACATGGGCAAGCACATTATTCCCTATAAGAAGGTCAGCATATTTTCCCTCTGATGCCAGACGTTTTGCTGTCTCTGTGCCAAAAAATACTGTTTCGGTAGGAATCCCTTTCTGCCTTGCAGCTTCTGCTACATTTACGGCAGGTTCAATTCCCAGAACTGGAATTCCTCTTTCAACAAAATACTGAAGCAAGTAACCATCATTGCTTGCAATTTCAATGATAAAAGAATGAGTATTGAACCTAAATCTTTCTGTCATTTTATCTGCATAATCTTTTGCATGTTTCAACCATGTATCTGAGTAAGAAGAAAAATACGCATACTCACTGAAGATATTTTCAGGACTTTCAAATTCGTCCAGTTGAACAAGAAAACAGTTTTTACACACATATACATCTAAAGGATAAAATGGCTCCATCTTGTGCAACTGTTCCTCTGTAAGATAAGAGTTTGATAGAGGAGATGAGCCGAGAGAGACAAATAAATGTTCTACTTTCATATTACAAAATCTGCAATTCA
>MHYJ01000154.1:0-4652 GCA_001828445.1 Planctomycetes bacterium RBG_16_43_13 | reverse complement strand
AACCATGAGTGATAATATAATCACGATTTATTTTTTAGATACCCCGCCGTCTCTGCGGCGGGGAGGTTCATTTATAATAATTCGGTCATTCCACAATTTAATCGGGGAATCCAGTTCCTTGTTTCTGGATTGCCCGGTCAAGCCGGGCAATGACATTTTCATCCCCTTTTGCGCTGACTGGTCGGCATGTGTGTTTCGTAACTTTTAATCTGGTTTAATGAAAAATTAAACATATCTTCTTTATTGCAGTATGCCTTATACCATTCAACTGTCCTCTCCAATCCTATTTCTAAAGCCCATTGTGGGTACCAGCCAAGTTTTGCCTTTGCTTTAGAACAATCTAATTTCAAATAATGTGCCTCATACGGATGATTATCAGTGGTAATCTTCCATGAAGCATCATCTCCCCACATTGAAGTTATACGTTCAACAATCCATCTGACAGATTTGACATCATTATCGTCAGGCCCAAAATTCCATGCACCTGTGAATTTAGTTCCATCTTCATATAATCTTTGACCGAGTAAAAGATAACCATAGAGTGGTTCAAAAACATGCTGCCAGGGCCTTACAGCATCAGGATAACGAATCTCAGATATCTTTTCAGACATAAATGCTCTTATACAGTCAGGAATAAGTCTATCCTCTGCCCAATCACCGCCGCCTATAACATTTCCTGCCCTTACAGAAGCTACTGATTTACCATGCTCTCTATATTTATCAGGATTAAAATATGATTTTATATAAGCATTTGTTACCAGCTCTGCGCATCCCTTGCTGCTGCTATAGGGGTCATACCCGCCCATTGCATCGGTCTCCTTATATCCGTGGGCTGATTCTCTGTTTTCATAACATTTATCACTTGTTATATTAACAATGACCTTCACAGAGGGTATATGACGGCATGCCTCAAACAGATTAACAGTCCCCATTACATTCGTTTCATATGTTTCAACGGGTTCCCTATAAGACCGTCTTACAAGCGACTGCGCCGCAAGATGAAATACGATTTCAGGTTTATATTCGGTAACAACATCACTCATTTTTTTTATATCTCTTACATCACCATTCAAAGATGTCATCTTATCTGCAACTTTACATATTTCAAACAAACTTGGTATCGTTGGAGATTCTAAAGAATAACCTATTGTTTGGGCGCCCATGCTCTGGAGCCAGAGAGCAAGCCAGCTTCCCTTAAATCCGGTATGGCCTGTAATTAGAACTTTTTTATCTTTCCAAAAAGCTGTATTCATCACCACATCTTCCACGGAGCCTTGCCAGTTTTCCAGACCTCATTCAGCATCTCAGTCTCTCTAAAAGTATCCATGCACTGCCAGAATCCTTCATGCTGATAAACTGCTAATTCTTCCTTATTTGCAAGCTTTGTCAATAAGCCCTGTTCCAGCGATTCTGAGTCTCCGCTTATAATATCCAGCACAGCAGGCTCAAATATAAAAAAGCCGCCATTTATCCAGCCTTCATGCACCTGCGGCTTCTCCTTGAAAACATTGACCATGCCGCTTGCAATGCTCAGTTCTCCGAAACGTGATGATGGTCTGACCGCAGTAACAGTTCCGAGCTTGCCCATCTTACGGTGGTAAGAAAGCAAAGCAGATAAATCGATATCCGCAACACCATCTCCATACGTAGCCATAAAAGTTTCATTCTGCAGGTAAGGCGCTAAGCGTTTTAATCTTCCGCCTGTCAATGTTGTTGCGCCTGTTTCTGCCAGAGTCACACGCCAACCTTCTTCATCATGGCCGCCATGAATTTCTATGTCACCCTTACCAAGTGTGATAGTAAAATCCCTATTTCTAACTTCATAATGCAAAAAATAATCACGGATAATATCTCCCTTATATCCCAGCGCAAGTATAAAATCATAATAGTTAAAATTTGAATAAAGTTTCATTATATGCCAGAGAATGGGACGTTCACCTATTTCTACCATAGGCTTTGGTTTAAATTCTGTCTCTTCTCTCAACCTTGTTCCTAAACCACCACACAAAATGACAACTTTCATTTCAGCATACACCTCTCTTTCTATAGCAAACGAAATAAGAATGTTACATTTTCTGTCATGCCGACTTGTTCGGCATCTTTCTTTAAGAAGGATTCCCGACAAGCGGGAATGACAACACTAAAGAGTTATGTCAACTTAATGCGTTTGTATTAGTTCGACATTTCTCAAGAAATTCGACAAGACGATCCCCGTAAGCATCCCAGCTTAACTCGGATTTTGCCTTTGCCATGGCAGCATGGCCCATTGATTTTCTTAACTCAGGTTGTTCATACAGCCAGAGAATCCTCTCCTTAAGTGCATCCACATCGTGAACTGGCACAATAAAACCATCCGCGCCCTCTGTTACAATGTCTGCTGCACCTACATTCTCTGTCACAATAACAGGCAGTCCGCATGCCATTGCCTGCGGCACTACCATGCCAAAGCCGTCAGCAACAGACGGTAACACAAATACAGAACCTTGCGCATAGATTTTATGCAATTTACTCTGCGGAAATGTCCCCATAAAGCAAACATTATCTACCTTATATTTTTCAATAAGCTTGCTGAATTTGCGGGTTGGAAGGCTGCCAATTAATAAAAGCTCAGCATTTTTAAGCCTCAACTCTGTAAATGCTTGAAGCAGGTAATGCACGCCTTTTCTCAGGCTTGTATTCCCGCAATATATAACCCTGAAAATACCATCATCTTCCTTTGAAAACGGAACAAATTGAGAAAGATTAACCCCACAGTGATTTACAAATATCTTATCTTCAGGAATCCCTTCCTTGACAAAGCTCTGCTTGGCAGCATTGCTTAACACCATCACGATGTCAGCAGCATGAAATTCTTTGTCTTCCTTTTCAATTATCCATTGAGGCGCCAGAGATTCCATTGTCAAATTATGCAGTCTTCCTTCTTCCTCCAATAATTTTCTTTCTGTTCTCTGATGCATGCTTCCATGATCAACCACTGTAATAATGCCGTAATCTTTTGCGCGATGTAAAGCCTCCAGGCAAAAAGATGAAAGGCCTATGAAGACATCTGTATCAGAAGGAACATATTTAGCAAGTCTCCTTGAAAACAGATGATGAACTTTCTCAACTATTCTGCTATTTATCTCATATCCAACAAATTGTGGAATCATTCTTGTCATGCGGCCCGGTATCCCATTAGCAATCAATGAAACCACTTTTTCATCAGGGATTCCCCATCGCCGCGTCATCCATTTTGGGTAATCGTTTATAAACTTGTGCAAAACACCATGACGGTGTAATTGATATGCCTGATCAAATATATGAAATCTGCCGCTGCACGATGTTGTAACTTTCATGTGTTACAGACCTGCAGACCCTTCTCAGCGCGCATAATCTCAAATATTGACTCCCATTCCCCTGCATGAAATGCAGCCTGTTCAATAAGCCATGCCCACATAAATGGAATTAAATCTTTTGACCCATGTCTTGAGTAATGCGTTGCACGCCATGAAGTCCACACAACCGGAAACACACTCGCCGTGAGAACAAGATTCTTCGCAATGCGTAATGCTGCCCATATCGCAATCTTGCTCATAGACCACTTCTGAAGAAAACGCCTTATCTGAGGGCTTCCTTTTCCCCGTCCTTTGCGAACATGCCAGTATTCTGACAGAGTAGCCGGTGCAATATGCTCTACTGTAATAGCAAAATCAATCTTCTTCTTTGCACCCAATTTCTTCAAGTTCGTCCCGAAAAAACCATCTTCCCCGGCACATATCGGTACAGCAAATCCTGTTGGAAAAAGTTCTGCCTTGATCGCAACTTCACGCCTGCATGAGAATCCCTCTGTCCATTCCATCCATGACGGCTCACCACTTTGATTCAGGGCTCCCACTGCACCAATATAACGTGCAAATAAATCCTCTTTATTTGCAACCTCCGAGTTAACAAGCACATAATCATATCCCTCCCGATAATAAGGCAGTATCTTATTAAGAAAATCATTAGGAGGTCTTACATCAGCGTTCAGAATAACTACGACCTCGCCTGATGATGACAGAACTCCTAAATTCCGTGCACCGCATCGTCCTTCCTTTTTTTCAGGACGCAAAAGTTTCACACCCTTCTCTGCATAACTATTTACTATGTCTGGCGTAGAATCATTTGAATCATCCACAATAATGATCTCTTTATCAGGATAATCAAGCGCAATAAGCGACTCCAGCGTAGAAGCTATGTCTTTTTCCTCATTATACGTTGGAACAATAATACTGAATTTCATTGGCAGTTCCCAAATAACATCTTTAATGCTTTTCTTAAGCCTGCGACATCTTCCTCAAGTCCCCAGCGATTAATAACCTCAAGACTTTTCTGCCCCATTGCACGACACTGCTCCTTATCATCAAGCACAAACCGCAATGCTCTATATAAATCATCAATATCGCCTGCCCTGAATATATATCCATTTTCTTTATGATTCACCAAATCAGGCGCACAGCCTACATGGTCGCTTACTATCACTGGTTTAGCCGCATTCATCACCTCGTTAATAACCAGTCCCCATGGTTCATGAAAAGAAGGCAGCACAAAAACATCGCAAAGATCATAATAAGCAGGCAACTCGGTCTGGTTTTTGAATCCGAGAAATCTTATTGAGCCCCACCCTAATTCTG
>MHYJ01000153.1:3335-5450 GCA_001828445.1 Planctomycetes bacterium RBG_16_43_13 | reverse complement strand
CTATCTCCATAAACTCCGGCGCAGCTTCTACCAGTTTCACCACAGCCGCATTAACCCATTCCTGTACCGACACCAGCGGCTGCGCCCAGATGCAGTTCTCAAATGACAATGCGACATGGTCAACCCCTGAAACCTATGCTGCAAGCAAGGCATGGACACTGGCAACAGGCGACGGGATAAAGACTGTCTTTGTTAAGTTAAAGGACAGCGCGGAGAACTGGACAACATCAACCATCAGCGATACGATTGTGCTTGATACCACAGCCCCGGCAACCACTGCATCCCCCGCAAGCGGCATATATAACTCAACACAGAGCGTAACCCTTACATGCAGTGACAGCACTGGTTCGGGGTGTGACAGGATTTATTATACGACAGACGGCACGATACCAGGTACGAGTTCAACCGAATATTCAGGTGAGATAAGCATTTCAGCTACAACGACCATCAGGTTTTTTGCTGTAGACATCACAGGAAACAGCGAGGTGGTGAATACAGAAACATATAACATTACAACGGCTGTTCTAAATACTCTCAATGTGAGTAAGGTCGGAGCAGGCAGCGGCACAGTGATCTCAACAACTCCCGGCATTGACTGTGGTGAGTACTGTTCGGCATCATTCATCAATGGCGATGTGGTGTCCCTTACTGCTATACCGTCCGGTAACTCTCTATTTGCCGGCTGGAGCGGCGACTGTAGCGGGACTGTCCTCTCCACTTCTGTGACAATACTTACTGATAAGACATGTACCGCCACCTTTATATTAGGACTTATTGGTGAGTATTACAACAATAGTGACCTCACAGATCCTGGCCTGGTGCGAACTGATCCTGTAATTGATTTTGACTGGGGAACCGGGTCTCCGGACCCTGCGCCATATCCTGAGATAGACACAGATACTTTTTCTGTCCGCTGGACTGGCAAACTGCAGGCAGATTATAACGAGACCTATACGTTCCATGCCGTTACGGACGATGGTATCAGGTTATGGGTTGATGGGCATCTGGTGCTGGATTACTGGCAGACCGGAGGGGTGTCCATCAATAGTACAATGGATCTGATGACCGGAATACATGACATCAAGATGGAGATTTTCGAGGATACAGGTGAGGCCCTTGCACAGCTCTACTGGTCATCACCTTCAACTCCTTATGGGATTATCCCAAATGATCACCTCTATCCGCCGGATGGCCCTGGCCCTGCACCAACATTAGAGTGGGCAGGTGATACCGGATTTGCCGTGGACGGGGTCGAGCCGGAGACGGGTGATACTGCCACGATGATTACTTATCGTGTGAAATATTCAGATGCGGATGGGGACCCTCCTATGGCCGGTTTCCCGAGAGCGCATATCCTTAAAGGCGGGGCTGAGATTACCGGGAGTCCATTTGTAATGAGTTATGAGAGTGGGGATTATACAAGCGGCGCCATATATAGCTTCAGTACAACCCTGACAGCAGGGGCCGATTACACTTATTACTTTGATGCAGTTGATAGCACAGGGCTTCAAGCCGTAGCTGTGCCAGTAATACCGACACCAACAGCTCCTTTAGATGCACCGGATGTAGCCGGCAACATCTCGATCTTTGGGGCTGTTACAAAAAACGGGACTGGCCTCGGCGGGGTAATGATGACACTCAGCGGGTGCGACTCTGCTGCAATAGGCACAGCCACTAACGGTACCTACAGCTTTTCCGGCCTTGCCGATGGGAATTGTACCGTCACACCCAGCCTGAATGGCTATGCCTTTACCCCTCCCAGTAGTCCAGTAACAGTGGTCGGGGCGGATGTGACCGGGATAGACTTTTCGGCTGTACTTATCGACTCTGACAACGACGGTATTAGTGATGAAGATGAGATTGCAGCAGGCAGTGATCCACTGAATGCAGCCAGTTCCCCGGAAGTCTGCGATGGTGTCGACAATGATTTAGATGGCCAGATAGACGAGGGTGTCAAGAACACCTATTATCGTGATGCAGATGGAGATTCCTACGGCCGTGCCTCGGTTACCACACAGGCATGTACACAGCCAACGGGCTATGTGGTAAACAGCACGGACTGCAATGATAACAATGCCTTAGTCAAGCCCGGTGCAACAGAGGCAGATAACGACG
>MHYJ01000153.1:0-3314 GCA_001828445.1 Planctomycetes bacterium RBG_16_43_13 | reverse complement strand
AGGTGGATGAGGGTATTGCAAGTCAGGCAACTGCCCCTGATATAACTGTCAGCCCCGTAACGCTACCCTTTGGCAGTGTCAATGTTGATTCAAGTTCAGAGAGGACTGTATCTGTAAGAAACGATGGTGATTCGAACCTTACCATTACGACCATCACAAATCCGTCTTCATCATTCAGCAAGGTATCAGACAATTGCTCAGGCCAGACACTGCCTCCTTCCTCAGGCTGTACAATAAATATCAGATTCTCTCCTGCATCAGCCGGGGCATTCAACAGCAGTTTCAATGTTCAGTCCAATGATCCTTACGAGAACTCTGTGACAGTATCTCTTACAGGGATAGGCGCCAGCGTTGGAACTCCTGATATTGATGTCTCGTCTGTTGACATTAGTTTCCCTAATATTGCTGTTGTGGTGACTGCTGATCAGGAGATAACGATAAACAATAAGGGGAACAGCCCTCTAACTATATCGGGCAGTACCGCACCATCGGAGCCCTTTAGTATCGTTGAAGGGGAAGACAACTGCTCCAACCAGACACTTGTACCAAATCAATCATGCAAAATGAAGGTAAGGTTTACCCCAACAGCATCAGGGACATTTAACTCGAACTTTAATATCCAGTCCAATGATCCTGATGAAAACCAAGTGACGGTAAATTTAAATGGTTCGGCAACACCAAGTGACAATAACACTCCGACAAAGCCGAATCTTGCCAAGCCTGAAAACGGGAGCAACGGTATAACCACGACATATAAACTGGAATGGGAAATATCATCGGATATGGATGGAGACCCGGTTATCTACAGGCTCTACATTGGCCCGGACGCAGGATTTGCAGGAGTCGATCCAATAATAGTGTTCCATGCCACAGATGACAATAACTCTGTAAAGGAGGTGGGATACTCAGTAGGTCTGATCGGGTTATTGGGGATAATCACCTTCGGCGGGTTAGCAAGAGATAAAAGAAGGATAGGCATGTTCATTATGACAGTCATGTTTTCAGGAGGCTTACTGCTTACTTCATGCAGCAGTGAAACAGGCAGTAGTAGCAATAGTGATGATGGTAAGGATTATATGACTCACACGGTCACCAATCTTAAGCCAAATACAACGTATTACTGGAAGGTAGTGGCTGACGATGGTAAGGGAGGCATGACTGAGAGTTATGGTTATAGCTTTACAACAGGGCAGTAGGCGTCTAAATATAATAGGGGCGGTTTACTTTAAAAATATAAAGGGAAATAGATTATGCTGAATGTCAGGATGATACATTGAAAAATATTGACACTATAAAAAGAATAATGATAATATCATGTCTGTAACTGACAGGTGCGGGTATCTTTCAGCGTCAACTCATTATCAAATTCCTTGCCTCAGGCTTCTTTACAGGCTACTTTCCGGTAGCCCCTGGAACTATTGGCAGCCTTGTCGGTATCCTGGCTTGTTTTCTCCTTCAGGATGTCCCGTTTACTACATATGCAATCGTTTTAATACTGACTCTAATCTCGGGTATTTATATCTCCGGCGAGGCGGAGAAGATTTATCAGACTAAAGACAGTTCTCATATTGTAATTGACGAAATTGCAGGGGTCTTTTTTACTTTTATATATCTTCCGAAGGGTATCAGTTTTCTGCTGGCAGGTTTTCTGGTGTTCCGGTTCTTTGATATCCTCAAGCCATTTCCCATCAGATTGATAGACGAGAAAATAAAAGGCGGATGGGGTATAATGTTTGATGATGTTTTAGCAGGTATTTATGCCAATATTCTTATCAGATTGATTGGATGGGGGACAGGATGGCTGTAAAGCAGGACATGGAGACCATTGAAGTGATAATTGGCAGGCTGCTTCGTAAGAGGGGGTGGAGGCTTTCAATAGCAGAGTCATGCACAGGGGGATTGATAGGGCACAGGATCACCAATGTTCCCGGTAGTTCTGATTATTTTGATGGCGGGGTAATTACCTATAGTAACGATGCAAAAAGGGAGCTGTTAAAAGTACCTGAGGAGACGATTGCGACTTTTGGTTCTGTCAGCCATCAGACTGCTGTTGCTATGGCTGATGGCATAAGAAAATTGAGGGGAGTTGAGATAGGTATAGGAGTCACCGGCATAGCCGGTCCTGCAGGGGGAACAGCAGCAAAACCAGTTGGACTTGTGTATGTTGCTTTGTCTTCACCTGTTCGTGTAGAGTGTAAGGAGTTCAGGTTTAATGGGGACAGGGAGATGATCAAGCTGCAGGCTTCTGAAGCAGCACTCAACATGCTCAGGAGGCTGCTGGAGGAACCGGTAGTCGTGTGAGTATGGGAGAAGAGGGTAGGGGCCTGTCCTGAGGAAGTCGAAGGGGTGAGGGTGGGTCTATTACGGTGTTTTATAGCAATATCATTGCCGGAAGAATTGAAGGCTAAGATATCCGGTATTCAGGAGAAACTGAAGTCTGCCGGCGCTGATGTATCCTGGACCAGACCGGAAGGGATGCATCTTACCCTGAAGTTTTTTGGCGAGATAGAGGACAAGAGGATCCCTAAGATAGAGAAGGTTTTGGATTCGGCAGTTGATGGTATACCAGCTTTTACGCTGAGTGTTTCCGGGATGGGGACATTTCCTGATATGAGGAGGCCGAGGGTTATCTGGATAGGGTTGAAGGAAGAGGGTGGTAATCTCCTGAGACTTCAGAGGGGTGTGGAAGAAGAGTTGAAAAAGACAGGATTCCAATCGGAGGATAGACGATTTACTCCACATATAACATTAGGGCGTATAAGGTCAAATAAGAACATTGATAAATTGCTGAAGCTGATTGAAGAAGAAAAGACGGCTGAATTGGGGAGTTGTAAGGTCTCAGAAGTTCATCTTATCAAGAGTGAGTTAAGGCCTTCCGGGGCTGATTACACTGAACTATATTCCGTTATCTTAAGCTCAGGAGCCTCATGTGAAATTTAGTGAACTGGTTAGATTATTGGTGGACAACGGATATAGCATTGTGAAAGAAAAGGGTTCCATTAGATATTATGGAAAAAAGGGTGGGGACAAATTGGTCAGGGTCGATTACCATGGTTCAAAGGAAGTCCCTACGGGAACCTGTCATGCTATACTAAAGGCTGCAGGGATAGAAATATAATGAACTATTTGGAGGAAATCAAATGATTGAATTAGAATATTCATTAGTAATTGAAGCTACTGAAGAACAGGATTACTTTGGATTTTATTCTCCTGACCTGGAGGGATTTACTGGTATAGGGCATTCAATTGAGGATTGTATTTACAAGGCGAAGTGGGGAATGAAAGAGCATGTTAATCTTCTGAAAGAAAAAGAA
>MHYJ01000152.1 GCA_001828445.1 Planctomycetes bacterium RBG_16_43_13 | reverse complement strand
TATATGGATTGGACATTGCGCCGGTTACACCGAAGTCTGATAGTGTCGGACCAAACCCTCTTATCAAGACAGACCTTGGGGCAGTCCCGCTGATTATGAATCCGCCAATCATCACGCTGTCGCCGGTCTGCACCATGCCGCGGGTGGATATGTTGGAGAGTTGGGGTGCAGCAGAACCCGAAACAAACGTAGCTGTTACCGACCTTGCCACGTCCATGGTCACCACACAGGATCCGGTGCCTGTACAATCCCCGCTCCAGCCTGTAAATGTTGACGTACCATCCGGTGTGGCCGTCAGGGTCACGACCGTTCCGCTGTCATAACTTTGCGAGCAATCCAATCCGCAATCTATCCCTGCAGGAACTGATGCTACAGTTCCATCCCCGGTACCAGCCTTGATCACCGACAGTATCATACCGCCGCCTATTAACTGACCATAAACATCATAGTCTGTCCCATTGCTGTTTTCTCCCCAGACAGCAAGATAGTTTGTCCCATCAAATGCCATACGCGGCCGCCATTCATCGTATGAATTATTGCTGATTATAAATGGACCACCCGATAATGACCCAGTCGTTGCAACAAACTGCCCGTAGACATCCCAACTATCGATAGGTCTATCAATAGGATCTTCGTTCTGAAAGAGTACCAGGTAACGGTTATCCCCATTAAATAATACCTGTGAAACATCTGTATATTCGCCGGTAGTGACGATCGCAAATTCAGAACCGAGAAGCGATCCGGATGTAGTCACTCTCTGACCGTAAATATCTGATCCTGTCCCCTTTCTGAAATCATCCCACGCAACAAGATAATCAGTACCGTCAAAGCCGATACGTGCCCTATCCTGATCATACAAGGCAGTCGCTATACCAAAGTCAGACCCTATCAGTATTCCGGATGTCGAGACGAATTGTCCGTAGATATCAAAATTGCCATTTCTGAAGTCTTCCCAGGCAACAAAATAGTTGGTTCCGTCAAATATGACTTCAGGTCTCTGCTGATCTCCGGGGGATGCATTAATCGCAAAGTTAGGACCAGTCAAAGTTCCTGCCATTGACACCAATTGTCCATAGATGTCAAAATCACCATTATGGTTATCCCACCAGGTGACAAGATAATTGGTTCCATCAAATGCGATGAAAGGTCTAAATTGAGAGCCTGAAGCAGTACTGATAGCTATTTCAGGGCCTACAAGGGCTGCCGAGGGAGAAACAAATTGTCCGTAAATGTCCTCCTGAGCAGCCCCGTTTCTCATATCAAACCAGGCAACCAGATAATTTGATCCGTCAAAATAAACTTTTGGGCGCATCTTATCATATGCGGTCGCACTGATAGCAAATGCGGGTCCTACAAGACTTCCGCCTGGTGATACAAACTGTCCATAGACGTCCGAAACAAGACCGCTCTGCCAATCTTCATAGACGACTAAATAATTAGTCCCATCAAATGCAACATCGGGGCGGGATTGGTCACTGGCTGAAACCGTGATTATACCGATCGAATCTCCAATCAAAGGAGTGTCTGGTAGTGGATCAAACGCGAGTTTGATTAAATACATATCACCAATTTCAGGATCGTTCATGATATTGCCACCATTGTAGGTTGAGTCATAGGCCCCCAGGGTTGTGTGGAAATCCGTAGAGCCAGTTCCTCCAGTCAGATAGATATTGCTGGATGTGTCCATGTTAAAACCCCAGCAACTTTCTCTCCCACTGCCTCCAAGATAAGTAGAATATAGGAGAGAGGAGCCACTGCTATTTAGTTTTGCAACGTATAGATCAACAGTGTATAGATCAGAAGTACCCCCATTGAATGTTGCATCATATGCCCCCGGCACAATAGGAAAATCCACAGATGATGTTCCACCGGCAATGTAGATGTTGCCTGAAGAATCCAAGCCTACTTCTTTACAGCTACCTTCAGTTCCACTTCCTCCTAAGAAAGTTGAAAAAATAAGAGAAGAGCCACTACTATCCAGCTTTGCCACATATGCGTCAGAAAGACCATTGAGGTTTACATCATAAGCCCCTGGAGTTGTTGGAAAATCAGAAGAATTTGTACGTCCGGTTATATAGACATTGTTCAGGGCATCTATTGCAATACCGCCATTGTCATTGTCATTACCTCCCAAATATGTGGAAAAAATAAGAGAAGAGCCACTGGCATTTAGTTTTGCAATAAAAACGTCGCTGAATCCGATGCTACCATTGAATGTTGTATCATAAGCCCCAGCGGTAGTCGGAAAATCCGCAGAAAAAGTCTCTCCTGATACGTAAGTATTACCTGCAGGATCAACCTCTATGCCTGTTACGAAATATTCAACATCACTTCCACCCAAATATGTGGAGTAGAGAAGCGTGGAGCCGCTACTATCCAGCTTCGCCACAAAGATATCAGAAATTCCGTTGAAGGTCGTATCGTACGCCCCGGTAGTGGTGGGGAAATCCGTAGAATATGTGTAGCCTGCCACATGAGCATTTCCTGAAGTATCTACTGCAATACTACAATCAGTACAACCATCTTCGAGGGTTCCTCCCAGATAAGTGGAATAGAGAAGGGTGGACAGACCACTATCAAGCCTGGCTATAACAATATCTCCACCACCATTATAGGTTGTATCATAGGCCCCGGGGGGTGTGGGAAAATCACTGGAACCAGTATCTAACACGACAAGAACATTCCCCGAAGAATCCAGGGCTATGTCCCAACTCCAATCATAGGAACTACCTCCCATGTATGTAGCCGCAAGAAGTGATGTGCCGCTGCTATCGAACTTCACTATAAAGACATCATTATCACCACTAAAACTAGTGTCATAGGCACCCAAGGTTGTGGGAAAATCGAGAGAGTAAGTACTGCCTGTCACATAAATATTTCCAGAGGCATCAACAGCAATACCTTCACCACCGTCATAGTCACTTCCTCCCACGTAAGTGGCATAGGCAAGTACCGGGTCTATTATCAAGGGTTGCTTTGTATCATAGGCAGCAACTTCAAAGGCATAAACAAATTTCTTGTGAGTAACATCACCTTCCAGAATCCTGAATTTTCCATTTACCGATATTCTCTCCCCGTCTATCTCCTGATAGATGACCGGTCTTTTCTGTATGAACTTCCCTTCTTTAAGACTGATCTCGAGATTTCCATCATCAGAAATATCCAGACCTTCGATACCCTCATAGGCAAATTTCACCTTTGATGGATCCGCACCTGGTTTTACGATAACGTCGTATTCCATCTGACTGTTGCTGCCGTAGAATTTAAGGTCTATGCCGGGATATACTTCCTTGTATGAGACAGTCTGGTAAGTTGGAACGCTGGTCCGCCATTTGGCAGGATTATTTCCTCTGAAGTAATTAACTTTTCCCTGCTGAACGCCTTCGGCCGTTATTTCGGGTTTTTCTTTGCCATCAACGAAGGAGAGCTTTATCATACTACTCTGATTATTCTCATTCGATTCTGAATTTCCAGTTTTGTGGAGGCCTATGTAAACTCCGTCTTCCATAAAAAAGGTCGCATGCCCCCTGCTCTTCTCATAGTACTTGACCTGTTCATCCACCTGGCCATTGTTCTGGATAAAATATAATGGCAGACTGCTATAAGCCACATTTATCCTGGTCTGGTCTGTGACACCAGCCTGGGCGATACTGCCTGGGATTACTATGGCAATCAGGGTAAATACCCATGCGATCTTTATCCATATGTTACTACTCTTACATACATTGTTATTTTTCCTCATATGCCCCTCCTCCTCTCATGTTGTAAGGTAAGCTATTCAGCACCTGCAGTTTACACAAACCTGCAAGGACTGTGTATCACCTATATGAGTGATACCTTAGTCTTAAATAAGAATGCCTAAAGCATCACTAATGTTATGGACCAATCTCATCAATACCAACCAGCCCTACCCCGGTCAGGCCGCCAACTCCCCTTACAATGGCTGTATAGGCCCCGGGAGGAAGTGTCACGAGTAGGGCTGCGTCCTGGCTGCAGCCTGTCGTTGCTACTGTGCAGGCGTCCTTTCCTGTTGCCTGTATGTCTTCCGGAGTGCCGCAGAAGACTGTAGGGGCATCACACTGTTGCGTCTGCCAGTTGTCATTCGTGGCAATCATCGTCTGGCCGGAATATAGCTCAATATACGGATCAACCAGAGCTCCAGTTACACCAAAGTCTGAAAGGGTCGGCCCAAAGCCTCTTATCAACACGGTCTTGGATGAGCTGCCACCCACAATGAAGCCTCCGATCATCACACTGTCTCCTGTCAACACCGGACCGCGCGTGGAGATATTTACTAATTTGGATAATGGGCTAATATCATTATCATCAACACCGATAAGACCGACTCCTGTTCCTCCACCTACTCCTCTCATTATCGCTGTATAGGCACCTGGAGGAAGCGTTACAAGTATTGCTGCGTCCTGACTGCAGCCTGTGGTTGCTACTGTGCAGGCATCCTTGCCCGTTGCCTGTATGTCTTGCGGTGTGCCGCAGGATACTGCAGGGGCATCACATTGGACTATTGGAGTCTGCCAGTTATCGTTGGTAGCAATAAGTGTCTGGCCGGAATATAGCTCAACATAGGGATTGGCCATTGCACCGGTTACACCGAAGTCTGCCAGTGTCGGCCCAAAGCCTCTTATCAAGACAGACCGTGGCGCACTACCGCTTATTATGAAACCGCCGATCATCACGCTGTCTCCGGTCTGCACCATGCCGCGGGTGGATATGTTGGCCAGCTTGGATGCAACTACACTGTCTGCTCCAGAGCAATCCTGGTCTATGCCGTCACCGGGAATATCTGTGGCGCCGGGGAAGATGGTATTATCGTTATCGTTGCAGTCAGAAGGAGGTGACCAACCATCATTATCATTGTCCGTAATCACAGGCAGCATGGCTGGTCCACCCGGGTCATCAATAGTCCCGTTTGCAATCAGGTCATGATCCCCTGCTCCGCCATCAGTCAGGGTCAGGGTAATGGTGGCATCTCCATTGTTGCTGCCATAGGAGAAATCATACCAGTGATTTGTTGGGTTGATGGAGGTGGGGCCATACTTTTTATAGACTGAGGCGGTATCCACCACGCCGGGAAAAGTCAGTGCAACGGTAGCAGACGCCCCTGGTATGGGAACGTTAAGGATTAGACTTACAAGACCATAGGGGAAAGTCTCTGCGGACGGTGGCAGAGTTGCCGGATCTATCCATGAAAATGATATAACCGTTGCATCCGGTGGGGCAACCAACCTGATAGGCTGCATACTGCCGTCAAACACTGTCAGAGACACAGGCACGTCTAAAGGATTCCACGGATCTGTCTCACCGATAAACTCCTCAAGATTGGTAAATCCATCGGTGTCACCATCCAGCCCTGCATCAGCCGGATTAACAGGGTTCAGACCATAGGGGACTTCCCAGCTATCTGACATCCCATCATTATCATCATCCAGGTCTACACAATCTGCAACTCCGTCGCTGTCCGTGTCAGTAAATCCTTCATCAATAAGACTGTCTAAGTCATTATCAATGCCATCGCAGACCTCAGCGGACGGCGGGGCAGTCCCGCTTATAAAATGACCATAGGGCTTTCCATATAATCCATTACGATTGTCAGTCCATCCGGCAAGGTAGTTCGTCCCGTCAAATGCAAGGCTCGGACCATGCTGATCAGATGCAGCAGTGCTTATGGCAATCTCTGACCCTGATAATACCCCTGCTGTTGTAACAAACTGTGCCCTTACCTGGCGATTCCACTCCAAGCTCACCCCGTCCCTCCAGATTACTAAATAACGGTTTGAGCCATTGAATAATACCTGCCTTGTTCTTTTTGCAGGCGAATCTGTCGTGCTTATCGCAATCTCAGTGCCTAACAAGGCCCCTGCGGATGTAAGCCTCTGCCCATAGATATCCTGTCTTGTACCATTGCGGAAATCAGTCCATACCACAAAATAATTCGTTCCATCGAAGTCGAGGTGAACCCTGCTGTACGGACCTCCTGGCATCGTGCTTACTGCAGTGCTTACGGCAATCTCACCCCCTGCCAGAGAGCCTGAAGTGGAAACAAACTGCCCGTAGACATCCATAGTTCCTGTGCGGTCCTCCGGCCATACAACAAGGTATCTTGTGCCATCAAATTTGGTCTGAGGCTGATACTGATCGCCGGAGGCCGAACTAATAGCGAATCTGGAACCGGCTAAGGTCCCTGACGTTGTAATAAACCGACCCCAAATATCAAAAGTCCCATACCTGTTATCCTCCCAAACCACCAAATAATTCGTGCCGTCAAACCCTATGGCAGGCATGGACTGTTCAGTACCTGGGTTATTACTGATCGCAAATTCGGAACCACTTAAAGTCCCTGATGTTGAAACGATCTGACCATAGACATCCGAATCACCGTTTCTATAATCCTCCCAGACAACCAGATAGTATCCCCCTCCAAAATATACCTTGGTGTCAATCTTTTCATACAATGTTGAACTTATGACAAACTCACCCCCCACGGGGATACCTGATGTTGTAAAGAGCCTTCCATAAATGTCGCTGACACCACTTCTGTAATCCTCCCAGACAACCAGATAGTTTGTACCGTCAAAGGCGACACTCGTACCCACTTGATCAGCCATTGCTGGACTTATGTCTATATCTCCGGAACTGGCAGTAGAGACCTTTGTGACAAACCCCTGAGAATTTGTGGGACAACCAGGACACCCGCTCTGGAGGGCAGTAACCCTCGGGAAATCCGGAGAATAGGTCACCCCTCCTACGTAGGCATTTCCGGCGCTATCAACGGCTATGCCACGGCCATCATCATTGTCGCTTCCCCCGATATATCTGTAATAGTCAATGCCACTGCCAGAGGGATTAATCTTCGTGACAAAGGCATCTGAATATGTCGGACAACTGCCGCATGCCCAGCGGATAAATGGGAATGCGGGGAAGTCAGTTGAAAATGTCCCTCCGGTTATATAAGCCGCTCCGGCAGAATCTACAGCAATTCTGTTACCGTACTCGTTACCGGTTCCTCCAAGATAGGTGGAATACACAAGAGTACTACCGGAGGCATCCATCTTGGTCACAAAGACATCATCCCATCCGGCATTACTTCCCTGAAGAGGAGAGGCTACAGGAAAGTCGGTGGAGTCAGTTAATCCTGCTATATAAATATCCCCTGCCGCATCCAGGGTGATACCGCCACCATATTCATGACCACTCCCTCCTATGTACGTAGAAAAAACAAGTGCACTGCCTGATGCATTGACCTTTGTAACAAAGGCATCTAAAAATCCCCCTCCATACACACCCTGTATTGCAGAAACAGTCGGATAGTCTACAGAAGAAGTTTCACCGGTGATATAGGCATTTCCAGAAGTATCTAAGGAAAGATAGCTGGCCCGATCGTCGCTGCTACCTCCGACATATGTTGAATAGACAAAGGCGCTGCCTGAGGCATTCAACTTGGTTACAAAGACATCATACAGCCCGCCATTATATCCCTGAATTGGAGCAAAGGTCGGAAAATCTGTTGATGACGTCCTGCCGGCCACATATATAGCACCTGCGGCATCTACAGCGATTCCACGGCTTAAGTCATCTCCACCTCCTCCAAGATATGTGGAATAGGCGAGACTACTCCCTGATGCATCTATCTTAGCCACAAAGGCATCGTGCATTCCGCCGCTATTAGTGGACTGAACTGGAGAGACTGTAGGAAAATCAGTAGAGGCAGTCTGCCCTGAAACATAGACACTCCCTGAAGGATCAACGAAGAGGCGGGTCCCACGTTCATATGCACTGCCACCGATGTATGTAGAATAGATCAGTGCTGTACCTGAGGCATCTATCTTGGTAACAAAGGCATCCGCCGAGCCGGCATTTGTCCCATAAATAGCAGATGCAACAGGGAAGTCTGTTGAGTATGTATCACCTGTTACATACACATTACCGGAACTGTCTACTTTAATGTCTCTGATCTCTTCATTATTACTTCCTCCAACATAGGTCGAGTAAATTAATACAGGATCTATAACAAGTGGAAAGTCTTTATGGTATGAAGCAAGCTCGAAGCGATAAGAAGATTTATCTATTTTGAAACTTCCCTTTACCGGAACACGCTCACCCTCTATATCCTGATAAATTACAGGACTCTTCTGGATAATACTCCCATGATTAAGGACTATTTCAAGGTCTCCACCCTCTGTAACCTTTAAATCCTTTATCCCATCATAGGAGAAATTGACTTTTGCAGGGTCTGCACCTGGCTGAACGATAATGTCATATTCCATCTGGCTATTGTTCCCGTAGAATTTTATGTCAATGCCGGGGTAGACTTCCTTGTAAAGTACAGAACTGAAAGTGGGGATGTTTGTCTTCCACTTTGACGGATTATTGCCTGTGAAGTAATTCACCTTTCCGGACTGCTGATTTAATGCGACAATCTCAGGAGATTTATTGGCATTGAGAAAGGTTAGTTTTACAAGATCGTTTTTCAGAGATATGGAAACCCCTTCTTTTGAAAAGAATGTTGCATGTCCACTCCCCTTTTCATAAAACATGACCCGCTTATCTATCTGTCCGTCATTCCGGATAAAGGAGAGCGGGAGTTTGCCGTAGTCCTCATTAACCCGTGTACTCGTTACATTGTCTGTATCTGTAATCTCTTTTCCCGAGACATCGTTGATGGGGAAAATGTTCAGGGACGATGCAATCAGAACGATGACAAACACAGCACTCCATGAAAAACGAAAACGATTAATGAGTCGCATGACACACCTCCTTAGGGTTACAAAAACTTTCTTAAATTAGCGTGCTTTCTTATGGTCCAATCTCATCAATACCAACCAGTCCTACCCCGGTCACTCCACCAACTCCTCTCACAATGGCTGTATATGCCCCCGGAGGAAGTGTTACGAGTATGGCTTCCTGACTGCAACCTGTTGTTGCAACTGTGCAGGCGTCCTTTCCTGTAGCCTGTATGTCCTCCGGTGTACCGCAGTATACTGTCGGGACATCACACTGTGCTGTCTGCCAGTTGTCATTCGTTGCAATAAGCGTCTGGCCGGAATATAGCTCAATATACGGATCGGCCAGCGCTCCGGTTACTCCAAAGTCTGAAAGGGTCGGACCAAACCCTCTGATCAACACGGTCTTTGATGAAATACCACCCACCACAATGAAGCCTCCGATCATCACACTGTCTCCTGTCAACACCGGTTCGCCACGAAGAAAAGGCAATCTTGGTACCATCGGGAGACCAGCGAGCCTCACCATCGGAATTGTCAGGGTGATTTGTCAGGTTTACAGGGTTCGTCCCGTCAGCATTCATTACATAGACTTCGCTATTGCCGTCTCGATAGGAACGAAAAGCTATTTTACTTCCATCCGGCGACCATGCCGGCTCACTGTCGCTGGCAGTGTTATTAGTAAGTCTAACTTGGTTAGCCCCGCCAGTATTCATTACGTAAATTTCAGGGTTACCATCGCGATTTGATTCATAAGCGATCTTTGTCCCATCGGGTGACCAGGAAGGTTGAGCGTCCTCTGTATTATTGTTTGTAAGCCGTGTCTGGTTGGTACCATCCGGGTTCATTACATAGATTTCCCAATTACCGTCACAGTCTGAGGAGAAGACGATTTTTGAATCAGCAAAGGCAGTGGAAGGAAACAAAAAGAATGCTAATAAAATGACTGCCAGAATACTCAAAACCCCTGTTGCGTGTTTCCGCAGTTTGCAAACTCGTGCATAAAGGTATTTAGGTGTAAGAGGTATGTTTACTGACTGCAATTTGCCGGCCAGGCTGGTGTGAAAATTAGATTGTCCTGCAACAACAAATGTAAATGATTTCATGGATGCACACTCCTCGTGACTGGAATAAAAAAAGCCGGACCACCAAAATGCCAACAATCTCTTAAGACCATTGTCACCTCGGCAGCCCGGCTTGCTTTATGTTTACTATAAGCCCCGTAGCTTTGCGCCCTGCCCTCACAGACAGTTTGCCTTGATAGAAGGTAAGCTCATTACATGCGTAATCTATACAACTTATTGACTGGCATGTCAAGACAATTTATTCGATATTTTATTCGAAATTTATATGGTATCTGGTATAACGTTAGAGAGGAAAAAGAAACGCCCACTGTCCCAGATTGCTATCCAATAAATTGTTGTCACCTCGGCTGACAAGCTGATCAATTTCTTGACATACCGTCTTCATATGTAGTAAATATAACAATATGAAGATGAAGAAAAGTCCAAAAACCATGACAAAAAAGGTTTATGCATCACGTTATCAGTGGTGCCCTTTCTGCAGATAAGGTTCTCAGCCATATCTATGTCTTCTGACGAGTCTTTCAGATTAAATGAGGTTTCAGGAGTGGTGAGGTATGTGTCAAACGCAAGAAGGCCGGCGCTACAGGCAACGATTGGATCTGAGCAAACTCACTTTGTGGGAAATAGCCCCTTCATCCCCTCTGCCACCGCCTCTAAAGGAACTACATGAATGGCCTTTCCCAGCGGATACCGCTTTGTTCCCGGATAGACGACTGCTATTTGCTTAAGATTCAAATCCTCAAGGGCATTTCTCATTGAAGGTGTCAATGCTGGAGCGTCCATTCTTTTACACTCTACACCATACATTCGTCCGTTTTTTATTAACACCAGATCAATCTCCGCTCCACTGTGAGTAGCCCAGTAGTATGCCTCTTCCGGCTCTGCTGCTTTAAGAATTTCTTCGATAACATAGCCTTCCCAGGATGCCCCGCACTTTGGGTGGCTGAGTAAGTCCTTCTCAGACCTTATGCCTAACAACTGATGTAACAGTCCTGTATCCCGAAAGAATATTTTCGGGGCCTTGACCTGTCTTTTTTTCAGATTGGCATGCCATGGCTGAAGCTGTCGAATCATGAACACTCCCGTCAGGATGTCGAGATAGCGTCTTACAGTGGGTTCACTGAGGCCCAGTGACCGGGCCGGCTCAGCAGCGTTCCATGTCTGACCATGGTAATGCGCCAGCATTGTCCAGAAACTCAGGAGGGCCGGTGCAGGAATCCCTTTGCCCCATTGAGGCAGGTCACGTTCAACGAATGTCTGTATGAAATTCTTTCGCCAGGCCAGGCTGTCCAACTCAGTGCGGGCAAGGAACGAGCGTGGGAAACCACCCCTAAGCCAATGTCGTCTCAGGATTGACGGACCTACCTCGGACAGACTAAAACCGCCCATCGTGATCGTCTCAACACGGCCGGCCAATGACTCCGACGATTGTCTCAGCAAGTCCCGTGAGGCGCTGCCGAGGATGAGAAAACGGGAAGGGAGAGGTTTCCGGTCTGCCAGGACACGTAGTACCGGGAATAACTCCGGTCTCCTCTGTATCTCATCAATGACGACCAATCCCTTCAGGTGACGCAGGGCTGTCATAGGTTCATCAAGCCGGGCCAGGCCGGTTGGATCTTCAAGATCAAAGTAGTTCAGGGAATCGGGTTCCGCAAGATCCCGGGAAAGGGTAGTCTTTCCGCACTGACGCGGCCCGATCAGCATGACGATCCTGCTCCGTTTCAGGGCTGAGCGTACACTGTACAATAAGCCGGTGCGTTCAATCATGGCATGGTCATTTTACCATGAAAAAGGAAAGTATCAATTTCTTTTTTCGCGGTGAGGATACGTCCCCTCAGGGAACTGTGCGCAAGGTGGTTCTATAAGGAGCTATGGACCGATCTCATCAATGCCAACCAGCCCTACCCCGGTACCGCCACTAACTCCCCTAACAATGGCTGTATAGGCCCCTGGAGGAAGAGTAACGAGTATCGCTGCATCCTGACTGCAGCCTGTGGTTGCCACTGAGCATGCGTCTTTTCCTGTTGCCTGTATGTCTTGCGGGGTGCCGCAGGATACTGCTGGCGCATTGCACTGTGCTATTGGGGTCTGCCAGTTGTCATTCGTGGCAATCATTGTCTGGCCGGAATACAGCTCAACGTATGGATTGGCCATTGCACCGGATACTCCCCAGTCTGAAAGTGTCGGTCCAAACCCTCTGATCAGCACCGTCTTTGATGAGCTCCCGCCCACAATGAAACCGCCAATCATCACGCTGTCTCCGGTTAGTACCGGTCCGCGCGTGGAGATATTCACGATCTTAGATAATATACTTGTATCATTATCATCAACACCTATAAGACCCACACCGGTTCCTCCACCTACTCCTCTCATTACCGCTGTATAAGCACCGGGAGGAAGTGTCACGAGTATGGCTGCGTCCTGGCTGCAGCCTGTTGTGGCTACTGAGCAGGCGTCCTTGCCTGTTGCCTGTATGTCTTGTGGTGTACCGCAGGATACTGCAGGTACATCACATTGTGCTATTGGCGTCTGCCAGTTATCATTAGTAGCTATAAGTGTCTGGCCGGAATATAGTTCAATATAAGGATTGGACATTGCACCGGTTACTCCCCAGTCTGTTAACGTCGGTCCAAACCCTCTGATCAGAACTGACCTTGGCGCAGTGCCATTGATGATGAATCCGCCGATCATTACGCTGTCACCGGTCTGAACAGGGCCGCGAGTGGATATGTTGGCTAATTTGGGCTGATTCATTGTTGGGACACTGGTTGAATACTGCGGGTTGCTGCCACCCTGGTACTCCTGAAGATTAGTATAGCCATCTCCATCCGGGTCACCGGAAGCCCCATTGTTTCCGGCTGCATCAGCAGGGTTAAGGGCATACCGGGACTCCCAGCCGTCAGGCAGTCCATCAGCATCCTGATCCGCATTACACGCGCCACTATACGCAATCTCAGCACAGGCCACTGACGCTTCACATGAATTGGTGTAGGTGATAAAATCAACACCACAAACAGGATCAGACAGGGGAGAACAAACATCCCCAGGCGTGCAGTCGAAATCACATGCATCCCCTACGCCATCACCATCTGTATTAGCCTGATCCGCATTAAAGGTGAGCGCGCAGTTATCTGCTCCGTCCGTATACCCGTCATTATCATCATCAGCATCTACACAATCAGCCTGGCTGTCTCCGTCCGTATTGATGGAGCCTTCATCAATCTGGCCGTTGTTATTATTATCAATACCATCACAGATTTCAGGAAGGACTGTTATTGTTAATCCCTTGAAATAGGTATCCGGATTAGTATCCGTGACATACGTTGTAAAGTTGTATGTGCCGTCCAATGAAGGCGTACCTGAGATCTCACCAGTGGACGTGTTGAAAGTCAATCCCTGAGGCAGGCCCGATGGGATATCCCACGTGTATGGTGGAATTCCACCTGAGGCGGATAATGCAGCGCTATAAACTAACCCCGCTGTTCCTGAGGGGAGTGAGGTTGTAGTAATTGTGAGATTATTTACTGTCGGACCGCTTAATGTTCCGATCAAAGGAAGTCTTGCAGTATCCAGCCAATCGGATGTTGTAATATAGTATTCATGTACGCCAATAGAGTGTGAGGTAGTATAGATAAACTGCTCCCCGTTGGCATAGTTCCCATCCCGAAGGCTTTGATCTGACGATGATGTTTCAAGTGTCATTCCTACCCCTGTCGTGTTGCCGTTTATATGTAACTTTATGTAATCCGGTGGATCATTGTCAGCATCAGTGTAGATCACCTTATATGAAAACGCGTCGGAAGCAGTGCCGGAATTTGGGTTCAGACCGTCATTCCCATAACCTGATTCTACGGAGTAAGAAAGCGCGGGAGGGTGATTATGGCAGCGAATTCTTGGAAACGTCAGGCCATTCGAAGGATCGGTAACCATCACGGATGATGTTTGCAGTCGTGTTTCAATCTCGTCAGGGGTTACAGCCACACCTGCATCAATCAAGAGGGCCGCACAGCCGGCCGTGTGTGGGCTTGCCATGCTGGTTCCCGAAGCGGTTAGTGTTCCATTTGACAGGTATGTTGAGTCAATAGCCACTCCAGGCGCCATAACATCGAGGGAGGCATTGCTGTTTGTGAATGATGCAACACTGTCACTCTTATATGTAGCTCCTACTGATACAACATTGCTCAGGCAGGCTGGAGAACTCATGCCGGCACCTGAACCGTCATTCCCTGACGCTGCAAAGGCAATCACCCCATTGGTCCGCAGTGTGTTGATGACAGCAGCAATAGCCATGTTGTATGCAGTCGAATTGTCACAATCACCATTAAACAACGTAAAGGAACCCAAACTCATATTGATGACTTTGACATCCGGACTGTTGTTAATGATAAAATCCAGTGCTGCTACCAACTCTGAGATATAATAGAAATTACCTGAGCTGCTGACAATCTTAATAGAAACAATTTTAGCACCCGGCGCAACACCAGCAGAACTTATGGTACCATCTGAAGTAATTATCCCTGTCACATGTGTACCATGCCCGTGATCATCTTCTGCTGCGCCTGCACCAGTTTGCCTGTCACTGCCGTTAGGACAACCGCCATTTCCGTCTATATCACCATCAGTATCGAGAAAACATTCCTGATGTATCAGGTCACCTGCCAGATCGGCATGATCAGTATCTACCCCGCTGTCAAGCACCGCAACCACTGTATTGCTGCCCATGACTCCTGCGGTATGCCACTCATTAGCACGAATAAGCGGGACACTATCCTGCAGCCATACTGTACCGCCGACATCCAGGTCTATTTTTACCACATTGGGATCTGCGGATAACTTCGTGAGTCCGGCTAAAGTCGCTTTTCCCGACAGTGCAGAAACATACTTATACTTGTGTTTTACCCTGAAATCAGAAGGGATAAGTGCAGATAACACACCCTGTTGAAGATCAGCAATTGCATTTCTCGAAATAAGCAGATCGGGATGAGGGACCCTCATGGATGCAGGGTCTGCAAGCTTAATAACAACGTTCACCTCACCCGTTGTCTGAAGAGCATCTATTACTTCCTGACCGACCTTCTCCATAGCCTGTGCATAGACGATCCTGGCATCAAGTAATGCCAGCACTATCACAAGCATTAGAAACTTTTTCATTGCTACTGTGAGTTGTTTAAAGGTAAAGGCTCTGATGTGATTCCACCCTTCTTATTGCCCGAGTTCATCAATACCAACGAGTCCTACACCCGTGACCCCGCCAACTCCCCTTACGATAGCCGTATATGCCCATGGCGGGAGCGTCATAAGGATGGCTGCATCCTGACTACAGCCTGTGGCAGCCACTGTACATGAATCCATTCCTGTTGCCTCTATCTCTTGTGGAGTACCACAGGATACCGCAGGCGGATCACATTGTGTTATAGGGGTCTGCCAGTTATCATTTGCTGCAAAAAGGGTCTGGCCGGAATAAATCTCAATATAGGGATCGGCCAGAGCACCAGAGACTCCAAAGTCCGCAAGTGTAGGCCCTAACGCCCGAACCAAAACCGATTTATTTCCACTACCTGCCCCTATTATGAAACCTCCAATCATGACACTGTCGCCTGTTAAGACCAAGCCACGTGTGGAAATGTTCACAAGCTTAGGTTGAGTACTGGTATCAGGATCATCAACACCTATAAGCCCTACTCCCGTCTCTCCTCCCACTCCCCGCAGTATCACTGTATAAGCCCCGGCGGGAAGAGTAGCCATTATGGCTGCATCACGTGAACACCCTGTGGTTGCCACAGAGCATGCACTCATGCCAGTAGCCTGAATGTCTTGCGGAGTACCACACGATACTGAAGGAGCATCACACTGGGTTATTGGTGTCTGCCAATCATCATTGGTAGCAATAAGTGTCTGGCCAGAATAGAGTTCAATATAGGGATTGGCCATTGAACCAGATACATTAAAGTCTGCAAGGGTCGGCCCAAAACCTCTTATCAATATGGACTTTGGAAGAAGCCCTCCAAGGATAAATCCACCTATCATCACATTGTCGCCTGTCTGCACAGGAGCACGGGTAGAGATATTGATTAACCTTGTAAGATCTCCAACATTTGTTACCGATGTAGCGCTGTTGTTGCCCAATACTAAATCATTCTCACTGCCGAACACACTGGCCGTATTGCTGACAACTGAAGCTACAAGGGTCTGGGTCACAATTGTAATTACTGCACTGTCACCATTTAAAAGTGTGCCTATGTTACAGGTAATGGCAGTCGTTCCACTGCATATACCTTGAGTAGCGTTAAGGGATACATAGTTTACCTCTGCTGGCAGGGTATCCGTTACCACTACTCCTGTAGCTGTAACCGGTCCATTGTTAGTCACCGTAATCGTATAGGTAAGTGAGTCTCCCACCAAGATCACAGGATCAGGTGAATCGGCCTTTGTAATTGAGAGATCTGCATCTGCTGTAGGGAGGTTATTGACTGCTGTAGATATTACAGGTGTGGTATTGTCAGCCATATTTGGATCATTCTCATTCCCGCTTACGCTGGCACTGTTATTGAGTATTCCTGATACAGTTGGTATTACTACAATCATTATATTGGCACTCGAACCGTTTAAAATATTCCCCAGGCTGCATGTAACTGTAAGTGTTCCGCTGCAACTCCCCTGGCTTGGTGTAGCAGACACAAAATCTGCTCCAGCCGGAAGAGTGTCTGTAACTGTAACACCGGTAGCATCACTTGGACCGTTGTTTGTCACTGTAATGGTATAAAGAAGGCTCGCACCGACATTAACCGGGTCAGGTGAGTCAATCTTTGAAACAGACAAATCAGCTGAAGGACTCCCTAAAGGACTTACCGTAGTAGCAATACATGGTGTAATGTTATTTGCGGTATTGGGATCTGCCTGTTCACCAGTGACACTTGCACAGTTGCAGATAATTCCATCTGTTAGCGTTGTTACCACAATTGATATCGTTGCACTGCCCCCGGCAGGAAGGCTTCCGATACTGCATGTTACTGTGCTTGTTCCGCTGCAACTACCATCGCTTGAAAAAGCAGAAACATAGGCCACACCTGACGGCAGTGCATCCGTAATAGTAACTCCAGTTGCCTGACCCGGACCGTTATTTGTCACAGTAATAGAATAGGTTAGGTTCTGCCCAACTGTGACCGGATCCGGCGAGGCAGTCTTTGTGATAGATAGATCCACCTCATTAAGAAGATTTGGTGCGGGTATTGATACTATACCTCCGATCCACTCTAAAGAGGCAGGATCATTACCTGAAGCAGGGAAAGCATCATCTCTCGAAAAGACCTGGACCTTCAGCTTCGAAGCTCCATTAGGAATTAAGACATCGAGAATGAGACTGTCCCATTCAGGACCATCATTACTATTAAGGAAATTGCTATATGTATAGGTTGTAGTGACACTGCCGGCAGTTACACTTATTTCTACAGAATTGGGGCGAGGTGTTTGGGGAGAGTCAGAAACACTACCCACAAAAAGTAAAACCTTAGCAATCCTATCAACACCTGCGGGTATAATATTGAATGTCTGCGGTACGGTACTCTTTGATGGATTTGGATTATTAATGTATGCCCTGTCGAGACCATCTCTTATTTGGATATCAGATGCCCCAGATCCATTATCGTAGATAACCAGCACTCCGGCCCCATTATTTCTATAACTAAATGACATGCCATCTACTGTAAGAGTATTTAAACCCGGAGTGATGAGACCCAATGACGTAATATCAGCTCGAAAGCTGGTATTGATTCTACTTGTAGTAATGAAGTAAGCAGGACCACCAATTAGAGCACCGTAAACCCCGATACCATTAACAGAAATGTAGTCATCACCAAGATCTGGCCCGTCACTATATCCTTCCCAGTAGAGCAGAACCTGTTTAACAATCGCACCGGCTGGAACATCAACAGTAATTAGACCAGGTTGTGTATTCATGCCGGTTCCACCGGCGGCGATTCCAGATCCGCTGGCGACAGTTATGCCGAGCGGAGGACCAAGCGTCTCTGTTCCGTCAGCATAAACATTTACTGATTTACCCAGAAGAATAAACAACCCTAAAACCACGAACATCATGATGAAAGATAATAATTTTTTCATGGCTTTATACTTTGATAACTCTATTGTCCGAGTTCGTCAATACCAATCAGTCCTACACCTGTTACGTTATTAACTCCCCTTACTATTGCTGTATATGCACCCGGTGGAAGGGTAACAAGTATGGCTGAGTCCTGACTACATCCAGCGCCACCGACCACTGTACATGAATCCTTTCCAGTAGCCACAATATCTTGAGGAGTACCGCAGGATACTGCAGGCGGGGCACATTGAGTTATTGGTGTCTGCCAGTTATCATTTGTTGCAAAAAGGGTCTGGCCTGAATAAAGCTCAATATAAGGATTGGCAAGCGCACCAGGGACCCCCAGGTCGGTCAGTGTCGGACCCATTGCACGTATCAAAACCGGTTTATTTCCACTACCGGCACCTATAATGAAACCACCGATCATAACACCGTCTCCGGTTAGAACCATTCCGCGCGATGAAATATTTACCAGTTTAGGTTGAGTACTGGTATCTGGATCATCAACACCTATCAACCCAACACCTGTACCTCCACCCACCCCTCTCATTATTACGGTATAAGCCCCCGGCGGAAGTGTGACAAGTAAGGCTGAGTCCTGACTGCAGCCGGCGCCGCCAATCACAGTACATGCATCCTTTCCGGTAGCCTGTATCTGTTGCGGCGTACCACACGATACTGCAGGTGCATCACACTGGACTATAGGTGTCTGCCAGTTATCATTTGTCGCAATGAGTGTCTGACCGGAGTATAGCTCAATATATGGATTTGCCATAGCGCCAGAAACACCAAGGCTTGTCAGCGTAGGCCCAAATCCTCTTAACAAAATGGTCTTTGGAAGTAGACCCCCGAGGATAAATCCTCCAATCAGTACATTATCACCGGTTAAGACCGATGCACGTGTGGAGATGTTGACTAACCTCGAAAGGTCTCCAACATTTGTTACGGCCGGAGCGCTGTTATTACTGAGATTTGAATCTACTTCATTGGCGTCTACATCGGCGGTACTACTCACCATCGCTGCCACCAGTGTCTGAACGACTATCGTCATCGTTGCACTGCCGCCATTGGCAAGGTTGCCTATGCTGCAATTTATTATAGTTGTACCTGTACAGCTGCCCTGCGTTGTTACGACTGAAACAAAGCTAACCTCCGATGATGATGGCAGAGTATTCGTGACAGTCACTCCGGTTGCAGCGTCGGGACCGTTGTTGGTAACAGTTACAGTGTAAGTAAGATTACTCCCCACTAACACAACAGGATCAGGTGAATCAACCTGTGTTATAGATAGATCTGCTCCAGAAGCCGATGGTGAAGTGACCGTTGTGTTCAACGATGAACTATTATTTCCACTAACTGGATCACTGGTGCTGGTAGTAACTGTCGCACTGTTAGTGATTAATCCGGTTGTTATAGGCGCAGTCGCCATAAGGGTAAGTAACGGAGCAGCTCCTGCGGCAAGACTGCCGAGGGTACACGTCACAACACCCCCACTCGGCGGTGCCGGGGTGCAGTTCCAGCCCGTACCACTGAAATTTGTATACGTGACACCGGAAGGCAGAGTATCTGCAACCGATACATTTGCGGCCGTGCTTGGGCCGATGTTCGTTACAGCAAGCGTATAAGTCATAGATCCACCCGTTGTTACCGTGGAAGGGCCTGTCTTTAAAATAGAAAGGTCTGCTGAGGCAGTGACCGTTGTGTCCAGCGATGAACTATTATTTCCGTTATTTGCATCATTGGTGCTAGCAGAAACTGTCGCACTGTTAGTGATCAATCCGGTTGTTATAGGCGCAGTCGCCGTAAGGGTAAGTATTGGCGCTGCTCCAACGGCAAGACTGCTGCGGCTACACGTCACAACACCCCCACTCGGCGGTGCCGGGGTGCAGGTCCAGCCCGTACCACTGGAATTTGTATACGTGACTCCGGAAGGCAGAGTATCTGCAACCGATACATTTGGGGCAGCGCTTGGGCCGCTGTTAGTTACGGCAAGCGTATAAGTCATCACCCCACCCGCTGCTACCGTGGCAGGGCCTGTCTTTAAAATAGTAAGGTCTGCCGAGGCAGTGACCGTTGTTACAAGCGATGAACTATTATTTCCGTTATCTGTATCATTGGTGCTGGCAGAAACTGTCGCACTGTTCATGATCGAACCGGTTGTTATAGGCGCAGTCGCCGTAAGGGTAAGTAACGGCGCTGCTCCTGCGGCAAGACTGCTGCGGCTACACGTCACAACACCCCCACTCGGCGGTGCCGGGGTGCAGGTCCAGCCCGTGCCGCTGAAACCTGTATACGTGACTCCGGAAGGCAGAGAATCTGCAACCGAGACATTAGCGGCCGTGCTTGGGCCGTTGTTCGTTACGGCAAGTGTATATGTCATCACCCCAGCCGCTGCTACCGAGTCAGGGCCTGACTTTATAATAGAAAGGTCTGCTGAGGCAGTTACCGTCGTCTCCACAGGTCCGGTATTGTTATTCCCTGTATCAGGATCATTAGCATTACTTGACACACTGGCTGTGTTGATGATCGTTCCGCCATCAGCAGGAGCTGTTACCTGAATGCTTATAGCCGGTGCCGTCGTAACACCAAGACTCGCCCTGCTGCAGGTTACTACACCTGTATCATGACTGCATGACCAGCCAGTACCGCTGGCACCAATGTACGCAGTCCCTGCCGGCAACGTGTCAGAAACAATTACATTAGAAGCCGAACTAGGTCCGGCATTCGACACTGAAACCGTGTATGTAAGTATCCCGCCTGCAGTCACCGGGTCAGGAAATGCCGTCTTCGTAATAGAAAGGTTTGCTCCCGGAGCAACCGTTGTTGATATCGTCTCTGTATTGTTGGAACTGACAGGATCAGTCTGGTCGGCCGTTACACTTGCTGTATTGTTAAGGTTGCAGCCTGAAGTTGGTGCATTAACCGTAATAGTTATGACAGAGGGTGAATTAACCGCCAGGTTTGCCTGCGTGCATGTCACTAAATAACCGTCAATTATGCAGTTCCATCCGGAACCGCTTGCATTGATGTTGGTTACTCCCCCCGGCAGGTTGTCTGTTACCGTAACATTTGTGGCAGGATTCGGACCAAGATTCGTCACCGTAATCGTATAGGTCAGTATACCTCCTGCTGGCACAGGGTCCTGAGATTCTGATTTGTCAATAGATAGGTCTGCTGAATTGACAGGCGCTGAATTTACCGTCGTATAGACCCAGGGTGTTGTATTGTTGGAACTGCTCGGATCTGACGTGCTGCTATTCACACTTGCTTTGTTCTGTATCGTCCCTGTAGTGGTCGGTATGACCACAATGGTTACAGTGGCGCTGGCACCATTAATTAGTGTGCCCAGATTACAGGTTACAGTACTTGTGCCGGAGCAACTGCCCAGACTGGCGGTGGCAGATACGAAGGTTGTACTACCCGGAATAGTATCTGTAACAGTGACATTTGACGCCGAGTTTAGGCCGTTATTTGTAACCGTAATGCTATAGGTCAGTGTGCCGTTAACTGTGACGGGGTCAGGAGAATCAGACTTTGTAATTGAAAGGTCTGCTTGCTGTGAAGAGAGGACATTCTGAATAGGGACATCCTGACTTCCCCCGGCGCTCGTTTGGGCATGCAATGATGCCCCGGGCCAGGTGCTGGACCCTGAGGCAAGATGAGCCTTCCAGTAAAGGGCCCACTTCTTGTCATTTCCAACTTCTGAGGATTGAAATAATACTGCCCATGTGTACTGGATGCGTCGAACCCCAGGCGATGAGCTTTTTGGCGGCGGGTCTTCGTCTATTTTACCATCACCATCATTATCTACCCCATTTGCAGCATCTTCGTCTATCCCATTATTCCCATCATCATTTACCCCGCTATATGTAGGTCCGGTAACAATACACGGGTTTGATGGTGTTGGAAGATCAGCAGGGGCAGTGGTTCTGAAAGCCTGAAATACACAGGTCTTAGTCAGTTCTCCTTCATTATAATTATAGTCGTCATCATCACCTGCCCCGACATAGAATCCGCTTGCGCTGTCTACTCCTGTAATTCCGTCCCGAAGATTGTCATGTTCTGTTGTTATATAATAGATTTTGGCATCACTTGGTTTTTTCAGTTTGATTTTAAGGCGATATGGGACATCTTCAAGCTCATACCATCCCTTGACATTACCAGATGTCCACCCATTCATCGGGTTTGTCCCATCTGCCCAACCGGTTGCAGGGGTAGCTGAGTCAGTACAATCACCTCTGTAACGTGAGCAACCCTGAAGACCGAATGATGGATTATCAAGGAATGTGGTTGTAGCCAAAGTCACTAATGTATCATTGTCTATTGCATTCACAACCAGGGTACCATAGTATTGTGCCTCTGTTCCTCCGGATAGCCAGTAAGGATATATGAATGAACCATAAGGATCAACCGTAATAATATCACTGCCAGGGGTCTCTGTTCCGTTACCTGTTACAATACTGTTATCCACGCGGATAACCTGAACAATAACCTGCTGGTTAGGGGTGAAGCCGCTGCCGAATACGTATACTGTCTCACCCATCATATATTCAGG
>MHYJ01000151.1:8050-8573 GCA_001828445.1 Planctomycetes bacterium RBG_16_43_13 | reverse complement strand
ACTTATATTTTACTTCCATCAGGCACAGCCCTTTTGCGGGAACATTTGCCCCAGCCATCTTTCTATCCTTTGAATCAAGTATTTGCTTTACTCCCTCTGGCGACAATTTCCCAAGCCCTACAAGCAAAAGCGTCCCCACAATAGCTCGCACCATATTATATAGAAAACCATCTCCATTCACCTCGAAATACACAAAGTCACCATCTCTTTTTATGTCGAAGTAATTTATGCGTCTCACTGTATTTTCTTTATCCTTATTCTCTGTAGCAAAGGCACGGAAATCCTTTTCGCCGACGAGGTTCTGCGACGCTATCCTCATTTTCATTTCGTCGAGTGGGCTACGCACAAGGTAGTAATAATTCCGCATAACTGCGGAGGGCGTATCCCTATTTAGGATAGTGTATCTATACGTCTTAGAGACCGCATTGAATTGCGAATTAAAATCAGGGGATGCCTCGTTTGCCTCTTTGGTTGTTATACCCTCAGGAAGATAGTCATTTAAGGCGTGGGCGAATCTGCCAAT
>MHYJ01000151.1:7225-7949 GCA_001828445.1 Planctomycetes bacterium RBG_16_43_13 | reverse complement strand
CTTTTTTTATCGCCTTCACTATCTCGGACTGAATGGTAGGAACCTGCACCCTTTGCCCCTTACTCTTTGCCTTCTGCTTTTTGCCCTTTGCCTGGCTCTGCCAGCCAAAATAATTCGTGCCGTCGTATTCGATTGTGAGCTTTATGTTGCGAAATGGTTTTTCTGTCACTAAATTATCCCCGTATGATATGTTCCGCTATCTGAACTGCATTTAGCGCCGCACCCTTCAATATATTGTCCGCTACTATCCAGAGGTTTAAACCATTTGTAATAGTATTGTCCTCGCGAATCCTACCTACGAAGACATCATCACAACCACTCACCTCGGCGGACGTTGGGAACCCTTCTTGTCCAGCAAAGACCTTTACACCCGGCGATTTAGATAATATTTCTACTGCCTCTGCCGCAGCGAGTTTTCTCTCCGCCTCTATATTCACCGACTCGCTATGCCCATTGAAGACAGGCACCCTCGCACAGGTGGCGGTAACCTTTATGGTGTCGTCGCCCATTATCTTCTTCGTCTCCTCTATCATCTTCGTCTCCTCAACAGTGTAACCATTGGCGAGGAAGGCATCCTTCTGAGGTATTTGTGGAATGACGTTAAACCCAATCTGGCGGGGGAATATCTTGTCATCCGTTGCCGCAATTTTATACTCCCGTCCGCCGAGTGCAGATTCGCCTACCGACAGGGCAAGCGAATAACTTTTAGCATCTAATATCGTTT
>MHYJ01000151.1:2857-7041 GCA_001828445.1 Planctomycetes bacterium RBG_16_43_13 | reverse complement strand
GGACAACAAGAGGGGTATCCTTATCCATTCTGAAGGCACTGGAGTTGTCTATAACGATGGCTCCATTCTTCACAAATATTGGTGCAAACTCCTTACTTATTGCCGAGCCAGCACTAAAAAATGCGAAGTCGAAACCCTTTATAGCGGCTGGGTGGAGTTCGTGGACTTTTAACATCTCTCCTCTAAATGGTAGTTCCCGCCCCGCAGAACGTTTTGATGCGAAAAGGACGAGTTCCGAGACGGGGAATCGTCTCTTCTCAAGACACTTTATAAATGCCTGTCCTACAGCGCCAGTCGCACCAACTATACAAGTTCTGTATGTTCTTGACATAATTTATCTAATTACTTATCTATTCTCCAAATAGCGAATTGAATCGCTCGAAGAAGGGGATACTTCTCAGGAACAATACCCCTCATAATGCCACCCCTTTTTCTCATCTCTTTTATAATTTCATCACCTAACTTTTGGATAGAAAGTGTTTCTATATTACCAGTATTATCAGCGATTTTATTACTTTTACACTTATTATAGGCTATTGCTATTCTCTTTATTTCCCTAATAGGGAAACCAAATTCCTTCTTGTAATATTTTTTGGCTGTTTTGAACTTCTTTGCAAACACTTCTTTTCGCTTCTTCCACCCAAGAGCGTCGCAGGATGTTTCCAAATGAACGAGGGTTTTCTTTTTTGGCTCAAAAGCAACGACATCCATCTCACCACTCCACCCACCTCGTTCTCTCTTGCCAATCTTAACATTAGTTCGCACAAAATATCCTCTGTACTCATACCACTCTGCAACAAGCTGTTCAAGAAAGTTCATAATCTCTTTTATATTTTACGCCTAAAATGCCCGCTCTTGCCGCCCTTCTTTTCGAGGAGGCAGATGTTATCAATAATTATTTCTTTATCGACCGATTTGCACATATCGTATATGGTAAGCCCGCAGATTGCAACGGCGGTGAGTGCCTCCATCTCGACGCCCGTCCTGTCGAATGCCTCGACGGTAGCAGTAACAACGATGGCGTTTGGCGGTTTCACCTCGTAATCAATTTCAACCTTCGTTATCGCAAGGGAATGGCACATAGGAATTAGCCGAGCCGTTTCCTTAGCGGCTGATATACCAGCAACCCTCGCAACCTCGAGGACATCCCCCTTTTTTGCCTTTTTCTCTCGAATTAGTTTTAGGGTAGCGGGCTTCATACGAACAGTAGCTGTGGCGGTGGCAACACGATGCGTTATACCCTTGCCGCCTACATCCACCATACGAGATGCTCCACCTTTAGTAAAATGCGTAAGAATATTAGACACAGCGAGAGATTATATTGCAAATACCAAAGATTTACAACCGAAAGTTAGGTCGTCTCCTAAAATCCCCGCAATAGCTGGAAAAATGAACTTACAAAGGCGGGAAGGGGTAAAAGTGATACAAACTACCCCCTACTATGAGATTCGCTTAGAATAGCTCGGGAAATGCACTTAAAGGGCAAGTCAATATAACCCACTCATACACAGGCACTTACAATGGACACAAGATAAGTCCCTGTAAATCAATGGGTTACAACAACCTGCCTATTTTAGTTATTATTACTCCGCTATCGGCTTAACCTCGTCAACTATAACGAGTTTATACCCGAGCCAGCCGGGAGGGTTATCTACAACCTCGCCATTCACGCCGACGTATTCGTTATAGTGACGCTTCAGGAGTTCGAGCATACGCGCATCGCCTTGTCGAACCTTTAAGAAGCACACGATTTTACCGCCCTGTTTTAGTTTATATTCGCCGGGTCTATCGTGCAGGAAGGCGCCCGTGCTGTCAATATAGCCCGTAAAGGCGTATGACCTTTTGCCGCCGCGGAGAAAGGCATCGAGGGCGTCCTCTACAGAGAAGATTCCCGCCTTCACTTTTATGAGGACTGCCTGATTATCTTTAGCAACAGCGAGCTTCTGCTCTATCCTCTGCCTCAAGGCGCTGCTTCTCGCTGTGCCTTCTGCGGTCTCTAATGCGAATATTGCGGGTGCGAAATCCATCTCCTTTATCTTGCCATCGTTGAGTTTATTCATCTCTGCTGATGTGAGTTCTTCTGCTTCGTTTAACTTTGCCTCTGCGGCTTTATCTCCATCGGCTGAGCCGGCGAGTTTATCATCGCTACCGCCGGAGCCGCTACCGCTCTTTATAAACTTCTTCGATACCCAGAGGTGGACAGACGAGGGTGCCTGAACTTTATACCAACCGGCGTGTTCCCTCATAAAGTTGAGCTTATCCCCCTCTTTTGCTGTGCCAAGTTGTTTGGCATTAGCACGGCTATCTGACCTGAGGGGTGCTTCTTTCGCTGTTACCAAAACTGCATCACCTTCTTTTTTACACGTCTTCTCGCTTATCCAACAGCCCACACCTTGTGGGGCGACTACCTCAAGCCAGTCCCCCTTTTCGCCTACTACCTCTACCTTATCACCTTGTTTGAGGGCGCCGAGGATGGTGCTTTTCTCATCTGCACTTGGCTCTATGCGAACGTTCACACGTTCCTTATACACCTCTCCAGAGTATGGAGAGACATGCCTCGCCTCATCTTGCTTCCCTTTATCAGGAATCTGTGGTTTGTCCTGAGGATAAGCGACACCCACAAAAACAACAACCGCTACCAATACTGCCAGCCAAACGAATGACCTCTTGCACATAACTTCCTCCTTTCTCTTATAGACGTAAGATAATCTTTATATTTACCTGCATTCTACTCCACAATAGATTTCCTTCTGCTAAAAAGATATAAGATAAAAACTATTAGGGTTACTATAACACCAACAATAGCAACGCCACATCCTACATAAAATGGCCATGTAGCCCAAAACACCTTTGGCGCTAAATCTGCGGGTGTTGGTGCTTCCATATCAGCCACCTCTTTGAACGCCGATTGCATACCATAAATAGCAAATGGAGTCCAAAAAAGTATCACTAATATACCAAGAGCGATACATGCAAGCCCATAATATAACCAGAACTTTATATTTTTACTAATATATTCCTCCTTTCTTATAAAAAATAAACTATATCCTATTTACTTTCACTCTGTGTTTTAGATGTTTCAAGGGGCGTATTTTCCTTCTTATCATCTTCCTTCTTTGTATAGTCCTTCAGGTCGGCGTAGTATTTAATTATCTCATCCTTGATAGCCGTCCTTTCTTTGCCTCTCAGTTCATAGAGTTTCCGCTTATACACATCATCAAATTTTTTCTCGAAGTCAGATGACGTAGCGTTGACAACATCATCTAAATATAGGACATACGACAGTTCGTCTGCATCAACCTCCGCCGCCTGTCCCGGTTTGAGGGAAAACGCCTTACCAATCAAGGGATGCGGCGCCGTCTCCTCATCTCCAGCCGTTTTATCTGATTTACCGTCTCTATCAAAATAGCCGAATGTCTTGAGATGAAGGTTGTATTTATTTGCGGTGGCATTGCATCCGCTTTTGGACATCTCACTTGCAATGTCTATCGCCCTCTGGCGGGCGAGTTGTTTTCTATGCTCTTCGTTCAAATGCTTAACAACATCATCCTTTATGTCATCTATCAGAACTTGCGGGGTGTATGATTCTTTTTTATCCAGTAATCTATATATCACACATCCCTTAGTTGTCTTCACTATATCAGATAATTCATTTTTAGGAAGTATGAAAGCACTTCCTCTCAACTGTGAGCCATTGCCTATAATCTTTTCTATATCGCTCACTCTCTCTCTGTCGAAGAACGGTGTAATACCGTATCTTACGTTATGCCTGTCCGCTATATCCTTTAAGCCCACATAGCCGTCCTTTGCCTTTTGGAGGGCGTTACCTATATCGAGATTTACCTGTTCAATCAATTTAACAGCTATACCTTCCGCCTTTTCCAACTTTAAGGCATCTATTATCTCCTTCTTGACCTCTTCAAACGGTTTATAAAACTTCTGCGGCGTGGCATTCGGCTGGTTCTGTGGAGGAGTTACCTCATACCGTTGAATATTTTCATTGTAGTATTTCTTCATTTCTTCTTCCGTTGGCTCTGGAACGTCTTTCTTGAACTGTTCAAACTCCGCTATTACGTAGTCAATGTGTATCTTTTCATCCACTCTAAAATTGCCCTTGTTCTTTTCAAAGTAATCAGCAATCTCACTCTCCTTTGGCGGCTTCAGTTCCCTATCAAAATCCTTTG
>MHYJ01000151.1:546-2667 GCA_001828445.1 Planctomycetes bacterium RBG_16_43_13 | reverse complement strand
CAATTAAACTGCCTTCTTGTCCGACTTTGTATAAAACCCATTAAAAAGCCCCTGACATCCTGTTCTTCTATATAAATATTATATAAGTCCGCTTCATTTAGCATTATTATATATTCCCACGCATTACGCAGTAATTCCTCTATGCCTGGAAATGCCTTATGCAATATCTCGTATCTCGTATAATAGTTCCCATACTCTGCCTGTTTAACCTTGATAACCCTACCACTTTTATCCTTAAACTCGCCTGCTAACTTTGTATCCTCGCCCTCGCTACCGCCTCCTATGCCGGGTATCCAAACTATTAAGCTTAGAACCATCAGGACTACGAGAGCGCCCAAGAATATGGTCTGATACTTCCTTACCCACTTTGCAAATGTCATACCTTTCCCTCTATTTTAACTCCTCTGGCTTTGGCAAATCCTCAAGCGAACGCAGATTAAAGACATCGAGAAATCTCTTCGTAGTTCCATATAGGATGGGTGCACCAGGCACATCCTCTCTACCAGACATCTTAACTAATCCCTTCTCCATAAGGGCGCGTATCAACTGCCCCGACTGGACGCCTCTTATCGACTCTATGTCCACACGTTTTATCGGCTGTTTATATGCTATAATAGCCAATGTCTCAAGGGCGGCAGATGAAAGCCGTTCATCCATCTTTGTTTTATGCAGCTTCTCGACCCACTCTTTATATTCCGGCTTTGTCAGGAGCTGGTATCCTTCGGCTATCTCTTCTAACACAAATGCCCTGCCACTCGCCTCATATTCCTGCTTCAAATCCTTAATAACGCCCTTTATCGCCTGAGACGTAGTATCAGGAATTATATCGTGTAGTTTTGTTATGGTAACCGGCTCATCAGATGCAAAAAGAAGCGCTTCAACCGCACCTTTTATTTTATCCACTCGCTCGCCTCCTTAGCCCAGTATGTTAAAATTATATCTGCCCCTGCCCTTTTTATGGAGGTTAGTATCTCAATCACCGTCTTCTTCTCATCAAGCCAGCCCTTGTGTGCCGCCGCCTTTAACATAGCATATTCTCCACTAACGCTATAAGCCGCCATAGGATAACAGAACCTCTCCTTCGCCCTACGAATTATATCCAAATAAACCAAAGCGGGTTTGACCATTATTATATCAGCACCTTCTTTAATATCAAGTTCTATTTCTCTCATTGCCTCATCCGAGTTTGCCATATCCATCTGATAAGAACTTCTATCCCCGAACCGTGGTGGCGACTCCGCAGCATCTCTAAATGGCCCATAAAAAGCAGAGGCATATTTGGCGGAATAAGACATTATAGGGATATTTATAAAACCAGCCCTATCAAGAGAAGATCGTATGACTGAGACCATACCATCCATCATACCGCTTGGTGCAATTATATCAGCACCTGCCTTTGCTTGTGAGAGAGCTGTTCTGCCAAGCAGAGCCAAAGTTCTATCATTATCAATCTCAAATGAGCCACTCTTTTTTATAACTACACCGCAATGCCCGTGGTCTGTATATTCACACAAACAGGTATCTGCTATCGTAATAACATCAGGTAAGACGTCCTTTATAGCCATAATAGCCCTCTGCACGATACCATTCCGGCTGTATGCACCTGATGCCCTCGCATCTTTTCTGTCAGGAATACCGAAAAGGATTACCGCATTCACCCCCCTGCTTCTCAGTTCCCGTATATCCTTAACGAGCATATCAATAGAGAACTGAAACTGCCCAGGCATAGAACTTATCGGCTTCTTAACTCCCTTGCCACTGCGGACAAAGTAAGGCATCACCAAGTTGCTTCTACGAAGGGATGTCTCTCTAATCAATCCGCGTAACAAGACGTTCTGCCGTAATCGCCTCGACCTATGAAGTATATTAGTCATAATTAAACATTCTTAACTATAGAATCTACAAGGTCAGGTATCGTATATCTTTTTGCAACTATATCTGCCTTTCTTCCAAACTCCTCTTTCACAGTATCGGCAGTTATAGGCCCTATACAGGCAATCTTGGCTGTCTTTGCCATACGTTTCGCTCCCACCCTACCTATAACAGATACAAAATTCCTGACCGTCTGTGAACTTGCAAACGTCAATATATCAGCAGAATATATACCATTAAGCCGCGTTT
>MHYJ01000151.1:160-522 GCA_001828445.1 Planctomycetes bacterium RBG_16_43_13 | reverse complement strand
ACACACTCACACATTCTACACTCGCACCTAATTTAGTCAACCCCTCTACTATTACATCTCTACCTATATCCGCACGAGGATATAGGAAACTTTTGCCTCGTAAATCCAAACTCTTCATCCTATATACAAGTCCTTCTGATGTAAATTCATCCGCAGTTACATCTGCTCTCAGATGATATGTTTTTAATCGTTCCTCAGTAGCAGGACCTATAGAGCATATCTTTATAGAACCCAAAACCCTCAGGTCAAACCCAAGATATTCCATCCTATAAATAAATCTATCAACACCGTTCACGCTCGTAAATACCAACCAATTATATTTTTTGATATTACGTATAGCACCATCTACCCTGCCCCAGTTA
>MHYJ01000151.1:0-101 GCA_001828445.1 Planctomycetes bacterium RBG_16_43_13 | reverse complement strand
CCGCTTCGTCAACAACCCTGCCTGCTGTCGTGAGCGAGTTACCACTATTTTCTTACCAAAGAGCGGCTTACGCTCGAACCACCCTAACGATTTATGAAGCC
>MHYJ01000150.1:470-5402 GCA_001828445.1 Planctomycetes bacterium RBG_16_43_13 | reverse complement strand
AGATTGCGGTTAGTTGGTGGGTATCGGCGAAAAGGACACGTTCTTATCCTTATGCACGTGTATATGACACGTTATCATTTTCTGGTAAGAAAGTAGCAGTTATTCCTATAGTGAAGGACGAAGGTAGCAAGGGTGATAGGGACTTTCTGCAGTGGGATACCATTTCTCTAATGAGCTTGTTAGGTGTATATGTAATTATTTCATATTATAAGGATGCTGAACGAAGCGAAAGATACAGGCACAAAATAACCAATCAGCTATTTGATATAGCATACCTCAAGGATGAGATAGAGAATCTATTATCGTATCAATCGGATGCACTGCATTGGAATCTAATGCAGATAGACAAGGTAGGTGAAATTGGACAGAAGGCATTAAAATCGTATGATAGAATATCGAATAAGTTACGAGTTGATATGCATTCAAAAGGTTCGGCAGAAAAGAGGATAGCTAATCTCTTGAAGGGTAGAGATGAATTTATGAATCTTTCAAGAGAATTAGCGCAATCTGCTCAGCAAAGAGAAAGTGTAACAATACAACCGAAGGAAAAGTTGGCTGGCACTAAAGCGCTTTTGACTATAACCAATTACCTTGGAGGATGTTATTATTTCACTGCTGATGAGGTGGGAATAAAAGGAAGGAAAGTTTATCTCATAGAGGGTAAACATAGTGCAACAAATACCATTCCGTCTTTGGAGGACATTAAGGATGGCTTATTTAAGATGATATTATTTACTAACTTAGAAGATGTGGAAATTGATAGGGTGAATTATATGCCGAAGCCAGTCCTGAAACTTACTGTAAAGGGAGGTTTCAGAATTAGCAATCTAAATAAGTCGCAAAGAAATAACGTAGATTTGCTAAATAAAGAGGCGGACACAAACGGTTTCGGTATCTTGCTACGTTAGATAGCCGTTCGGCTTGACCACCGTCCCGATGCGTTGGGGAGCGAGGTTCCTGAGTTCGGAGATTTTATTGACATAAATTCACAATAGTGATACTCTATTACAAATATGGCTCGATTATCCAGCACGGGTAGGTTGAGGGGTGTCATCATCCCTATCGGTCCGATGATAGCGACCAACTGGCGCGGGATGAAGGTTCTCCGCTGTCCGCCTAAGGAAATCCACATCACGTTGACAGGCCGCCTGCTGGAGCAGAGACAGAACTGGAGAGAAAGTTCATACATCTGGAAGCGATACAGTTTGGAGAAGCAGGCAAAGTGGGACTGGGCGGCAGGCGGATTGGGGAGCGCCTACCACCAGGAGAAGATAATGGCGATATCAACCCCCGGCAAGATTATCAAACGTTCCCGCGGTGTGCTGATGAGCGGCTATAACTATTTCAAGAAGTGCTTCGCACTGCGGAAGATAGCGGGCTTCGAATACCAAGAGGACTTAGACCCACCGATAGGAATACCTAGACCGTCTCCTCCAATACTCCTCGCCTGCTATTATGACAGTGAACTCGACGGTGTGGTTCTCGAACTTGAGGAGCCGAATCTACTGACATACGAAGCCGCCTATGTAAACCTCGAGAACACAAGAAAATATTTAGAGAAAACGATAGAAGCATTTCATCTCAATAAAGCCAATCCGCCTAAGTGGCTGGTCGAGGGGATAGAGAGAGACATAGAACGTTTTGAAAAACACGTGAGGAGCATAGAGGCGAAGGGTAAAAAGGCAGAGGACTATATCTATGACGAGCAGAGGGGCATCATCTGGAGCAAGTTCAGCCACATCATCTCTGGAGACGGCATCATAACTGCGAAGGTGGATTTGCCGTTTCCTGAGCCGATAAAGGACGAGAACGGAAAGGTAAAACTCAGCAAGAGCGGGCGGAGGATGATGCGGCTGGCGTTCACGCACCTGCCGACTGCATCGAGACAGGCGTTTCCAGACGGCTATGCGAACGTTGCGGATTTGTCGCTTGCGGTGATTTCATTCGAGGCGGAGACAATAGTGGCGTGGCGGAAAAATATCGGTGCGATAGACAGCACCTCGAGCAACATCATAAGTATAAAGACGTCTGAGAAAACGCACGATAGGGCGGTAGAGTTGACCGAACATCTGAGAAAGGTCAACCACACACGGCTACAGCGCCAGCGACGGAGTAGGGTCATTGAGGACGTTTTATAGATTATTCAAGAAGATTGGGTTAGTGAAGAAGTTTTCATAACACAACCGCGTATTTTCTAAGTGCCAGTTAATGAGGTTCGGAGTTTAGAGTTCCAAGTTCAGAGTTACAGGGTGAGATACTCTTTTTATCAGCGGCGGCGTCTCCGTGAGCCACGGCGGACAGGGAAGCGGTAGGTCGTCTTCACTGGCTCCATTCCCTGTTTGGGACCATAGTCGAAATCGGGGTCGGTGATTCTGGGAAGGGCATAACCGAGTGTGGATTCAATACCCCGCAAAACGGAATACTCGTCGGGGCAAACGAGGGTATAGGCGTCTCCCTTTGCCTCTACGCGGGCGGTGCGCCCAACCCTGTGGATGTAGTCCTTCCCGGTAGGGGGCAGGTCATAGTTGACGACGTGTGAAATGTTTTCGACATCTATTCCACGGGCGGCAATATCCGTTGCGACCAATATCTGGACATCCCCGCGCTTGAGTGCGTTCAGTGCATCAACCCGCTGTCGCTGTGAGCGGTCGCTATGCATACACTCGACACGGAGCCGTTCAGAGCGGAGGTCGTGTGCGAGCAGGTCGGCGTGGCGCTTCATCCTGCAAAATATGAGAACGGATGGCATATGCATTTTTCTCAGGAGATGCATTAAGAGGAGAAACTTTCGGGCGCGCGGGACGATATAGACGGCGTGCGTAATTCCAACAGGCATCGTGGGGTTTTGACTGTCGGATTCACCGGTCGTAACGCGGACGGGGTTATTCATTATGGAGCGAGCCAGTTGTTCTATCCTAACAGACATCGTAGCGGAGAAAAGAAGCGTCTGCCGCTGGCGCGGGATATGGCTCACGATTCTTCGGATGTCGGGGAGAAATCCTACGTCGAGCATTCGGTCTGCCTCGTCAAGGACGAGAATCTCGATGCCCTGTAGTCGGATATTTCCGCGGTTTATGTGGTCCATCAGCCGTCCCGGCGTAGCTACGACAATCTCATCACCGGAACGGAGGGCATTTATCTGAGGAAGGAACGATACCCCGCCGAAAATCGCTGCGATTCGAATCCCGACGGGACCTCCCAAGGGGCGAGCCATCTCCTGAACCTGAATGGCGAGCTCACGGGTCGGAACCAGAACCAGCACCTTAGTCCGCCTCGGTCCCTGCGAAGCCAATAAGCGGGTAATGATGGGAAGGAGGTAAGCGGCTGTCTTCCCGCTCCCCGTTTTGGAGAGCCCTATAAGGTCAAGCCCCTGAAGGATTGTGGGGATTGCCTGCTCCTGAATGGGCGTGGGGAGTTCGAAACCGAGCTTTTTAATAGATGAGTGTAGGTCCCCGTGAATATTGAGCTTCCGAAAAGGCATAGCACTAATATAACGATTAGAAGATATAAGTCAATATTTTTACGCACATAAGGAAATACATACGCTTTCTTGTTTACAAAGTCGAAATATAGGAAGAATGAGAAATGAAATGCCCTTCAGATTCCGCCCAGGAACTACTGATAAAGGTGAATTTTTAGGGAGTAATAGATACAATATTTATCGCCTACCTAAACTCTTCGACGGGAATAATATTGTAATCGACATAGGTATGCATATAGGAAGTTTTTCGTATGCCTGCCTGCAACACGGTGCTAATACTGTTTACGGGCTTGAACCTGATATAGAAAACTTTAATTTAGCTACAGAAAATCTGAAACAGTTTGGTAGCCGCATCCATCTTTATAATAAGGCAGTATGGCGGTCTGATAGAAGTGATGATAAATTATTCCTCAAGCCCTATTACAACGGCAATACGTCCAATACAAGCGCCGGCACCGTTATGGATGAGAATGGCAGTGCGGTGGAGTCAATATCCTTTGATGATATTATTCGCAACGTTACGAATGGCGGGCAGAAACGTGTGCGCCTTGTTAAGTTGGATTGCGAGGGGTCGGAGTTCCCCATCTTATTTACTTCTAAGACGCTTCATCTGATAGATAATATATGTGGTGAGTGCCATACTAAATTTAACGACTATAATTTCAGCGAATATATACCTGAAAAATGCAGGGTAGAGGGGGTTGAACGTTTCACTATGAAGGACATCTTAGATTTGTTGAGGAAGAACGGTTTTATCGTAGATTCAGTTCGCAGTAAATATAATACGCTTGAAGGGATATTTTTTGCGTGGAGGAGAGGGAACTCTATATTTGATAGCAGTCGTGGGCTAATCCAGTTTTACGGCTATTGGGAGAATAAATGTCTATGGGCATTGAGAATGTTTTACGGATTATTCAAAAAGATTGGTTTAGTGAAGAAGTTTTCATAACGCAACCACGTATTTTTCTAAGTGCCTGATAAACAGAAAATCATACTGAAAAAAGCGTATCTACCTTAAACGCTTGACATATAAGGACTATAACTGTAAAACCATACTTATGAGAACTAAAAAATCGCATCACGGTGGAAACGGCAAGCATAGGCCGAAACCGAGAAGGGTTCTTACGCCTCAGCAGTTGAGAAAGAAGATGATGATTGAGAATGAGATAAAACAGCTTCTCACTAAAATCATAGCTAAGGAGATGGCGGATGGTTTGAGCGAAACTGAGGCGACGTTCAAGGTTATGAAAACCCTCGCGGCTAAATGCGGAGCAAGGGTTAGATTCATCCCGAAGGATTTCTCAAAATACAAGAACTAAATAAATATGAACAAAGCAGAAGACAAAAAGACAATAGATGCCCTATTAAATGAGCAGAGAGAATTTGCCCCTCATAAGGACTTCATCCGAAACGCCCATATAAAAGACGAGAAAATTTATAAGGAAGCAAGT
>MHYJ01000150.1:246-463 GCA_001828445.1 Planctomycetes bacterium RBG_16_43_13 | reverse complement strand
CGCAGGCGTTTTGGGGACGGATAGCTGAGGAACTCTGCTGGTCTAAGAAGTGGGACAAGGTTCTGGAATGGGACCTGCCCTTCGCCAAGTGGTTTCTGGGCGGGCGGCTAAATGTCTCGGTTAATTGCATAGACAGGCACCTGACAACATATAGGCGAAACAAAGCGGCAATCATCTGGGAAGGCGAGCCGGGCGACGAACGGATTCTGACGTATAA
>MHYJ01000150.1:0-104 GCA_001828445.1 Planctomycetes bacterium RBG_16_43_13 | reverse complement strand
CACAGCATCGTCTTCGGTGGCTTCAGTGCGGAGGCATTGAGAGATAGGATAAACGATTGCAATTCTAAGCTTCTCATCACAGCAGACGGTGGATACCGTCGGGG
>MHYJ01000149.1:7181-7938 GCA_001828445.1 Planctomycetes bacterium RBG_16_43_13 | reverse complement strand
CACGAGATGGGTATGCGGTCTGGGACGTTGAATGTGCCAGGTATAGTTGGTTTTGGCAAGGCGTGCGAGATATGCAAAAGCGAACTATCGACTATAGCGGAAAAAGAGATGCTACTGAAACTACGCGAGAAATTAAGAAAGGCAATATTTGAGCGTCTGGAATATGTTTATTTGAATGGACATCCTACAAGGCGACTTGACGGCAACTTAAATGTAAGTTTTGCATTCGTAGAGGGCGAAGCATTGCTTATGAGTTTAGGAGATGTAGCCGTTTCGTCTGGTTCTGCCTGCACCTCTGCAATTTTGGAGCCATCGTATGTGTTAAGGGCAATAGGTGTGAGCGAGGAACTGATACATAGCTCTATACGATTTGGGCTTGGGAGGTTTAATACGGAAGAAGAAGTTGACTACGTAGTAGAGAAAGTGGTAATAGCCGTTAACAGATTACGTGAGATATCACCACTCTATGAGATGGCGAAAGAAGGAATAGACCTAAAGACAGTCCAGTGGAAACGGACATAATAAGAATATTTAGGGTGGCACACTATCCTAAAAGTGCAAGGGGGTAGGGTGCGACACGATTTGTCTTGCACTATATCTATTAATAAAGGAGGGTTTATATATGGTAACACTTACAGACAAGGCGGCTGAGAAGATAAAGACCCTTTTGGCGGCGGAGAATAAGACCGCGGAATACGGGCTACGGCTCGGTGTAAAAGGTGGCGGATGTTCCGGCTTAGAATATCTTATGGATTTT
>MHYJ01000149.1:6706-7104 GCA_001828445.1 Planctomycetes bacterium RBG_16_43_13 | reverse complement strand
CATAAATAACTCTGTTCTCGACTTTGCAGAATCTCTACAGGGTTCAGGTTTTACCGTAAAGAATCCAAACGTGAAGAGCAGTTGTGGTTGCGGACATTCTTTTAATACGCAGTAGATGAATATCTTGAAAGTATGAAGGAAAAGTAGGATAATGCGATAGTTGAGGAGGTCTATTATTATGAAGGAGAAAGTAGAAGCAGTTTTGGAGAAGATTAGACCGGCGCTTGCTATGGATGGTGGGAGTGTGGAGTTGGTTAATGTCAACGAGGCGGAGGGTGTAGTGGAGGTTCGTATCGTTGGCTCCTGCAGTGGCTGACCCAGTTCGACTATGACGCTTCTCTACGGGATAGAGAGCCAGATTCGGGAAGAAGTTCCAGAGGTTAAGCAAGTATTATCAG
>MHYJ01000149.1:773-6668 GCA_001828445.1 Planctomycetes bacterium RBG_16_43_13 | reverse complement strand
CTGGTGTAAGCGGTTTAGTGAAATTTTTCTATAGAGGGGTTTTATGTTATGACTAATCATAATGTAACTCAAATGCACTCTGCACGTCAGGGGGTTATAACAAACCAGATTAAATACGTAGCGGAAAGAGAAAACGTTGACGCAGAGTTTCTGCGTAGAGAGGTAGCCGAAGGTAGGTGCATTATACCTGCCAATATAAATCACTTAGAGCAAGGGCTTGAGCCAATCGGTATAGGAGTCGCTTTAAGGTGCAAGGTGAACGCCAATATAGGTAATTCTGCTACCGCATCAGGCATAAATGAGGAGTTAAAGAAACTAAATACGGCTGTTAAGTTTGGTGCGGATACTGTTATGGATTTGAGCACAGGTAAGAATATAAACGAGGTTAGAACCGCTATTATAAAAAACTCACCCGTTCCTATAGGAACTGTCCCAATATATCAGGTATTGCTTGGAGCAAGTAGCGTAGCTGATATGACGCCTGAAGATATGATTGACATAGTAGAACTACAGGCGAAGCAGGGAGTTGATTATATGACTATACACGTCGGCGTCTTATTAGAACATTTGCCGCTTGTAGAATCACGCATAACCAAGATTGTTAGTAGAGGCGGCGCAATAATGGCTGAATGGATGATAAAAAATAAAAAGCAAAATCCATTTTATACTCACTTTGATAAACTCTGTGAAATATTCAAAAAATATGATGTCTCGTTTAGTTTGGGTGATGGATTACGACCTGGATGTCTTGCAGATGCGAGCGACAAGGCACAATTCGCAGAACTAAAGACGCTTGGCGAACTTACACTACGGGCTTGGGAGCAAGATGTTCAGGTTATGATAGAAGGTCCCGGGCACGTTCCTATGGACCAGATACAGATGAATGTGGAGAAGGAGGTTGAACTCTGCCACGGCGCCCCGTTCTATGTTCTTGGTCCTTTAGTAACGGACTTTGCTCCCGGTTATGACCACATTACCTCTGCTATCGGCGCCGCTTTAGCCGGTTGGTATGGTGCTGCGATGCTCTGCTACGTTACACCGAAGGAGCATTTGGGTCTGCCGAACGAAGAGGATGTGAAACAGGGGATGATAGCGTATAAGATTGCCGCGCACGCGGCGGATATCGCCCGCAAACGTAAAGGGGTTCGCGACAGGGATGACGCTCTCTCGCGGGCACGTTTTGCCTTTGACTGGAATAAACAGTTCGAATTGGCACTCGACCCTGAGACCGCTCGCAAGATGCATGATGAGACGCTATCAGCAGATTATTTTAAGACGGCAGAATTCTGTTCTATGTGTGGGCCAAAGTTCTGCTCTATGAAGATATCTACCCACATAGATGGTTGGCACCAAGAGACAGACCATAATAAAGAGAGGACTGTAGAGCAGGCGAAGGTTTAGTAGTGCTATGTCCAATATTCCCACTCCGGTAGATATAAAGCAAGCATCTGCGACGGAAATGGGTATAAAGTGGAGTGATGGACACGAGTCAATTTATCCATTCGAGCATCTTCGGAAAGAGTGTCCTTGTGCCTCTTGCACGCACTACGGCAAATCAAAGGCGGCTACTGTTAAGGATGTAACTTCATTTCAAATAAAATCAGTTAGCCCTGTAGGCAGATACGCCATAAATATCCTCTGGGCGGATGGACACGATACGGGGATATATTCATACGAATTCTTGCGTGAAATATGTAGGTGTAAGCAATGCTCCTCTAAAACAGTGAGCAGGACTGGAGAAACTTCGTTATGATACAAGAAACCATAGTAGTAGGTCAATTTATGTGCAACTGCACCATACTTGCCTGTGAGGAGACAAAGGAGGCGATTGTTATTGACCCAGGTGATGAGCCAAAGAAAATCCTTGATGTGATAAAGCAACTCGGTGTAAATGTAAAATCCATTATTCATACGCACGCCCATTTAGACCATATAACAGGGACGCGCCTTGTAAAAGAGGAGACGGAGGCGCCTATAGCCATCCACAAAGATGACCTGTTTCTATATGAAAATTTGGTGTCTCAAGCATCTAACTTCGGCTTTGATACGAAGCAACCGCTCAAGATAGATAAGTTTCTAAAGGATGGAGACACCATACAATTTGGCAAATGCAGTTTGAGGGTTCTTCACACTCCCGGACATACTCCCGGTAGCGTTTGTTTCAGGACTGCTGATGCCAAATCTGAAAGGCATCGTGTTTTTTCTGGTGATACCCTCTTTGCCCATAGTATCGGTAGAACCGACCTGTGGGGTGGAGACCATGAGCAGATATTAGTTTCCATAAAAGAACAACTCTTAACCCTTGACGATGATACGCTCGTTTATCCGGGACACGGCCCAAAGACGAAAATAGGAGAAGAGAGAAGAAAAAATTACTTCTTACAGCGTCTTACTTAACCCTGCCTGCTTTTTATTAAGTCCTCTAATGTTTTTACAATCCCCTTTTCTGTTAGCATTGAGATACATTGTAAGAATAGCTTAGCTGTTATCTCTACGTCTGCCATAGAGCGGTGCCGACGTGTGTATGGTATGCCGAGCCGTATAGTTAGGGCATCAAGCGAATAGCTAAAGAGTCCAGGCATTGCCTGTCGGGCAATGTATATGGTATCTATAGTAGTGCCAGCCCATCGCGGATGCCCATCTCTCTCAAACGCACTATTTATAAATCCTAAATCAAACTGGGCATTGTGTGCGGCAAGTATTGTGCCATCTATAAATCCAGCAAATTGTCGGCTTATCTTTTCAAAGGGCGGTGCGTTTGTAAGCATCTCTGACGTTATCTGATTGACTGCCGAGGCGCCTGGGGGTAAGGGTATCTGCGGATTTACTAATGTCTCGTATCTATTGACCTCTTTTCCGTCTTTTATCTTTATTACACCTATCTCGCATATTCTATCTCTTTCAGGTGATAGCCCGGTGGTTTCTACATCTATGATGGAGAATGTTGCGTAACGTATATCTGTCAATTTCTGTGCCTCCGATGCGTATTCGTCCTTAAAATCGCCTTCTAAATCGCCCCATCCTACTTAACCCGCGTCTCTTAAAGGCGGGCTTACGCGTTGCCGCAGGAGTTGCTGTCTGCGGTTTGGCTACTGGCGACGGCTTGATAAGTGGTGCTGGTTTAACTGTCAGTGCGGTCTCCAAGTCCTTCAAGAGTTCATCGGGCGTTTGGTATCTTTCTGTCTTATTCTTTGCCATCATTTTTAATATAATGCGTTCAGCATCAGAAGAAAGTAGAGGAACCTTTTTGCGCGGAGGCAGAGGTTGTTCTGATAAGTGTTTACTTATTACCACCATACCATTTTCTCCCTTAAATGGTTGGTCGCCGGTAACCATATAGTAGAATGTGCATCCAAGCGAATAGATATCAGTCCGTATATCCAAGTCATGCTCACCCTTTGCCTGTTCTGGTGATATATAATATGGTGTTCCCATAGCGGTTTTTACATTTGTGATTTGTGCATCAATATTATCTACTTTCTTTGCAAGCCCTAAGTCGCATAGTTTTGCTATACCGTCCGTAGTTAGCATAATATTGTCTGGCTTTATGTCGCGGTGGATGATGCTATTTTGGCTGGCGTGACTCAACGCCTTTGCAACCTGCATTATGATATTTATGGCTTTTTTCTCGTTTATTGACCCGCCCCTCTTTACGAGGTCTCCAACAGTCGGTCCATTTACAAACTCCATAGCAAAATAATATATGCCGTTTGACACCCCAACATCTATGCCCTGAATTATATTAGGGTGATTAAGCCGTGCTACTGAACGCGCCTCTTGTAGGAATCGTTCTCTAAAACGTTCGTCAGAGGCAAACTTAGGCGCAAGTGTCTTTATAGCTACAATCCTGTCCATACTTATTTGCAGTGCCTTATAGACGGAGCCCATTGCCCCCTGTCCTATTTTAGTGATTATTTTATATCCCGCTATATGTGTGTGTCCCCCCATAGTTCCCTGATACTCAAATATCTTTTTTATTTTTTCTTCCGTAAGATAACCTTTTGCCACTAATACGTCGCCTAATTTACTTGGTGCTACGCCGAGCTCCTTCATTCTATTCTGCAGACGTATGCACTCCTGCACCTGCTCTTTCGTAGCAAATCCGAGTTGAATTGCCAAAGCGCCGAACTGGATATTATGGTCTTTTACAGGTGGCAAGATAGGCATTTTATTATTTTGTTGCTAACGGGGCTAACACGATGTTAAACATACGATTTCATTTGCCTTATAGTATAATTTTGACTTAAATAACGGCTCTATTATTACTATGAGAGAGTATAATTTCAAGGAAATTGAGTGGAAGTGGCTAAAATACTGGGATAGTAATGGACTATACAAAGCGTCCGAAAATCCTAAGAGGAAATACTACGTCCTTGAGATGTTTGCATACCCATCCGGCGACATCCATATAGGGCATTTCAGAAACTACACTATCGGGGATGTAGTAGCAAGGTTTAGAATGATGTGCGGTAATGATGTTTTACACCCGTTTGGTTGGGACGCATTTGGTATGCCGGCTGAACAGGCGGCTATAAAAAACAATATCCATCCCAAAGATTGGACGCTTGGGAATATTAAGACCTCGCGTGAAACTCTGAAAAAAATGAGTATCAGCTATGATTGGGATAGAGAAGTTATTACCTGCCTGCCTGATTATTATAAATGGACGCAGTGGCTATTTTTACTCCTTTACAAGAGGGGCTTAGCATATCAGGCGCCCTCTTTAGTGAACTGGTGCCAGACCTGTCAGACGGTTCTTGCAAATGAACAGGCACAAGACGGCAAATGCTGGCGGTGTAAGGGGGACGTTATAAAAAAGGAGATTGAGAAATGTTGGTTCTTCAAATATACGGAATATGCCGACCGACTTCTGAAGGATTTAGATAAATTGACTGAATGGCCTGAGAACGTGAAGATTATGCAGAAGAACTGGATTGGGAGGAGCGAGGGATGTGAGATTGACTTTGCTATTGAAGGTAGGAATGAAAAACTTGCCGTCTTTACCACCCGCCCAGACACTATATACGGCGTTACTTTTATGGCTATAGCACCAGAACATCCTCTTGCTAAGGAGTTGGTAAAAGGCAGTAAATACGAAAAGGATGTCTTTAGCTACATAGAAAAGGCAATATCGAAAAAAGAAATTGATAGAACCGCTATTGGTGAAAAGGACGGCGTTTTCACAGGTAAATATGCAGTGAACCCTCTCTCTGGTGAGAAAGTGCAGTTGTGGGTGTCTGACTATGTACTTATAAGTTATGGCACAGGCGTTGTGATGGGTGTTCCTGCTCATGACCAGCGGGATTTTTTATTTGCGAAAAAGTATGGGATACCTATAAAGATTGTAATACAGCCAAATTCGCCAGAGAAGATTAGACAGCAAACTATGACTGAAGCGTATGTAGATGAGGGGGTTATGGTAAATTCCGGTTCATTTGACGGGCTGAATTCTGTTGTTGGTATAAAGAAGGTTATAGAGCATTGTGAGAAAAAAGGTATTGGCAGGGCAAGGGTAAATTACAAACTCAAGGACTGGCTTATCTCGAGGCAGAGGTATTGGGGTGCTCCTATACCTATAATCCACTGCAAAAAATGTGGAGCAGTCCCGGTTGATGAGAAGGACTTACCTGTGCTACTACCAGATGTAAGGGGTAAGAACTTACTGCCCAAGGGACGTTCTCCATTGGCAGATGTAACTGAATATATAAAGACGAAATGTCCTAAGTGTGGTGGTAACGCCGAGCGGGATACGGATACTATGGACACGTTTATGTGTTCATCATTCTATCTCTTTAAGTATGCAGATCCTCACAATACGGAAAAGCCGTGGCGGCTTGAGGAGATAAAAAAATGGCTTCCTGTGGATATATACATCGGCGGCGTAGAACACGCTTG
>MHYJ01000149.1:0-601 GCA_001828445.1 Planctomycetes bacterium RBG_16_43_13 | reverse complement strand
GAAGTGGGGAGTGGATGTGTGTAGAATTGCTATGCTATTCTTTGCACCAAGTGATTGGGAGATAAGGTGGAGTGAGCGCGGTTTGGTAGGTGCACATCGTTTCGTCCAGCGTTTTTGGGCTACTGTGCAGAAGCTGAATGTGTTTGCAATACCTATGCAACGAACTGATACTATAAATTCTAATAACCTATCTAAAAATATTAGGGAGATTAGACGTAAACTCTACCAGACAATAGAAAAGGTAACTATCACTATGGAGGGAACTCTTAATTTTAATACCTCTATTGCCTCTATTATGGAGTTACTAAACGTTATAAAGGACAATTCTCCGTTAGAGCCGACCAATAGTGATGAAAGACACGCAATAAGGGAAGTTACAGAAGGACTTGTCCTATTGATAGCACCTATGGCACCGTTTATTGCAGAGGAGCTATGGGAGGCGTTGGGTAACAAGCCAAGCGTATTCAGGCATAGGTGGCCTCAATATTTTCCGGTATTTGCAAAGGCAGAGGAAGTAGAGATTATTATACAGATAAATGGCAAGGTAAGAGATAGGATAATAGTCAGTTTTGGATTAGAGGAGGGGGAAATTAAACATAAG
>MHYJ01000148.1:22516-22734 GCA_001828445.1 Planctomycetes bacterium RBG_16_43_13 | reverse complement strand
ATAGATTCAGACGGAACAGCAAAGCCGCGACTGCTTCTTAATGAATCTAATCTACTTCTTATCACCCCAGCCGCCTTCGGCAAATCAGTAGAGAGGCGGTGAGACAAATCATCAAGCCGCTGTCCGAGTTGGTGAGTAAGCTCGACAGGATACCTCATAGCATAACTGTCTTTATAGCCATCTAAAATCTGGTGAGCGAGTTCTGCTCTTGTTTGCAA
>MHYJ01000148.1:19785-22419 GCA_001828445.1 Planctomycetes bacterium RBG_16_43_13 | reverse complement strand
CTTACATCCGCAACGAAATCAGCTATCGTATAATCAACCTCGTGCCCAACAGCAGATATTATCGGTATGCTTGATTTGTAGATCGCCCTTGCTACAATCTCCTCGTTGAAGGGCCATAAATCTTCTAAACTCCCGCCGCCTCTGCCGACTATTATTACATCAAGGTCTGGGTAGTGGGTATTTAATTCTCCGATTGCTTCTGCGATTTCCTCCTTCGCACCGTTCCCCTGCACCTTGACGGAGTAAATGAGAATGTGGAGTTTTGGGAAACGCCCCTCTATAGTATTCAGAATATCCCTTACAGCCGCACCGTCGATGGATGTGACTATGGCAATTTTGGATGGGAGGAACGGCAGCTTTCTCTTGCGTGCATCATCAAATAAGCCCTCCTTTGCTAACTTTTCTTTCAACTGCTCAAATGCCTGTTGTAATGCCCCTATACCCTTCGGCTCAATCGTTTCAACTCTGAGTTGATATATCCCACCTTTTATGTAAACAGTTATATCGCCGAGGATTACAACCTCCATTCCCTCCTCAAGTTTGAATTTCAGCGTCCGTGCCTTGTCCCGCCAGATGACACATTTTACCTGCGATTCAGCGTCTTTCAGCCCAAAGTAGATATGCCCCGATGTGTGATATGTTAAGTCAAATATCTCTCCACTGACCCAAACGTAACGGAGATTGTCTTCCAGAAGCCCCTTTACTCTTTTCGTAAGCTCCGAGACAGTTAGAACCTTCTTCTTTCCTGACGGAAATTTTATTATTTCTTGCGCTGGCAAGCCCATAATATAGCAATCCTAAATGTTAGAGACGATGTTGTCAAAGGTTTATTTTTAGATGCTATATCTTCACAGTGCCATCCTCAAGTATCACCACACGCCTTATCTCATCAGCCCTGCCGGTATCAGAGTTGATTGTTGCAATAGCACCGCATAACCGAACATCTCCAGTAGCCACGTCAAATGGTGCGGGCATTTGGGTAACAAATTTATGTAATACCCTATCAGTGCGTCTGCCAATCACAGAGTCATACGGACCAGTCATACCGAGGTCTGTAATGTAGGCGGTGCCGAGTGGTAAGATTCGTTCATCGGCAGTTTGTATATGAGTATGTGTGCCAAAGATAAAGCTGACTATTCCATCTAAATACCAACCGATGGCTATCTTTTCAGAGGTCGCCTCTGCGTGCATATCCACAATGACTATCTTTGTCTTCTGATGTAGTTCATCAGCAATTTTTTTAGCAACCTTAAACGGTGAATCCACAGGCGTAGCCATAAATACCCTTCCCTGAATGTGCATCACACCCACCATAGCACCATTCTTTGCCTCAACACAGGTATATCCCTTGCCGGGATTATCATCAGGATAGTTTGCAGGACGAATGAGCCGCTCGGATGAGGAGATATAGGGTATAATTTCTCGCTTCGCCCAGACGTGATCGCCAGCAGTGATGACGTTGACACCGGCAGAGATTAGTTCATCTGCATCTCTCGGCGTGATACCTGAACCGCCGGCTACATTTTCCGCATTGCCTATTACGAGGTCTATATGCTGTTCAGTAGCAAACTTATGCAGGTGCTTCTTTATGATGCCTGCACCCGGCTTACCTACTATATCGCCAATCGCAAGAATCTTGGTCTTCACAATAACACCTATAATTAAGGACTTTACCTCGCATATTCAATAACACGCGTTTCCCTCAATATCGTGACTTTTATTTCGCCAGGGTAAGTAAGCTCCTTCTCGATTTCTTTGGCTATATCTTTTGCGAGGAGGATTGCCTGCTTATCGTCTAATTTCTCAGGATTAACCATAACACGGAGCTCTCGTCCTGCCTGAACGGCGTAGGCAGAATCGATACCTGTAAATGACTTTGCTATCGCCTCGAGTTTTTCGAGTCGCTTCACGTATCGCTCTACGCTCTCGCCCCTCGCACCCGGGCGCGAGGCAGAAATAGCATCTGCAGCGGCGGCAAGAACTGTGTATGGGAAATTAGCATCCGCATCTTCGTGGTGTTTGGCAGCCGCATCTACAACCTCAGGCACCTCGTTAAATCTCTTCAATAACTCGCCGCCCAAATAAGGATGGCTACCCTCCATTTCTTGGTCAACCGCCTTGCCTATGTCGTGAAGAATCCCACATCTACGGGCGAGCCGCTGGTCGAGTTTCAACTCCGCCGCCATAACTCCGCACAGATGTGCCACCTCTCTTATATGTTGTAGGACATTCTGCCCATAGCTCGTTCTATATTTCAACCTGCCAAGCAGTGTAATAAGTTTTGGATGAACGCCCTGCAAATTCTCTTGATAAACTACTTCCTTTCCTACGTTATTTATATGCTCCTCCATTTCTTTCTTCGTCTGTTCAACAATCTCCTCTATGCGGGTCGGATGTATCCTGCCGTCAAGAATCAGTTTCTCCATCGAGCGACGCGACATCTCCCTGCGGACGCCATCAAATGCGGAGAGGACGATGACACCTGGCGTGTCGTCAACTATTACGTCAACACCAGTCGCCCGCTCGAAAGCCCTTATGTTTCTACCCTCTCTGCCTATAATCCTGCCCTTCATTTCATCGCCGGGTAAATCGACCGTCGATACAGTCGTCTCTGCCGTATGCTCCGATGCATAT
>MHYJ01000148.1:19163-19727 GCA_001828445.1 Planctomycetes bacterium RBG_16_43_13 | reverse complement strand
CCTCGAGCCGCTTCCTTATTAATTCCGCCTTGTCTTTCTCCATCTCCGGCTCCATCTTGCTGAGGAGCATCGCTATAGCATCATCTTTAGATAGACCTGATATAGTATGAAGCGCTTGTCTCTCCTGCTCTATGAGTTTAGTTACCTCATTCTCTTTGGTCTTTACGCCTTTTTCTCTTTCTTCTATATTTTTAGTGAGCATCTCGAAGTGCCGCTCCTTACTCTGTATGGCATCTACCCTTTTCTCTACGATATCTTCCTTTTTTAGGATTCGTTTCTCAAACTCTTTTAGTTCTCTACGTTCATCCTGAAGCCCCTTTTCCGCCTGTTCTTTGACCTTCATCGCCTCTTCCCGTGCTAAGAAGAGTTTCTTCTCTGCCTCGCGCTTCGCCTCCTCTGTTATCTGGCTCGCCTCTTTATAGACACCCTTGCGGATTATCCTGAACCAAACGAGACAGGCAATAACGCCAACAACGACGCCAGCTATACCTGCGATTACGAATTCCATAGTAACCTCCGTAAATAATAATTAATAATTAAAAATTAATAATTCTTAATTGTTAA
>MHYJ01000148.1:14510-19127 GCA_001828445.1 Planctomycetes bacterium RBG_16_43_13 | reverse complement strand
AAATGTAGAAGTGCTTTAGTTGATTACAAGATTGCAAGATTTGAAGATTATAAGATTGTGGGATTGGGGGATTTATCTATAATCCGCAGTCCTGAATCTTCTAACCCCGTTAGAAGTTGCGAACTTCTAAACGGGGCTAATCTGTAATCTTTTAATCTGCAATCCATTTATATTTATAGGGTTTTTGTATTCCCTACACCTCTATCATCTCTAAAGTATATATCCCGCCTCTATATTTCTTAGTAGCGGGATCCCGATATACATATCGGGATAAATCCCGATTACTCGGGATGACTAAACGAGATTATACATATAGGTGCTGTCCGTGTCAAGAGCGTCTTGTAAAAAAAAATGCGGAATAGTGCTTGTGGATTGGGTGATTCTACATCCCGCTTTACCCCGTTAGAAAGCCCCATCCCGTTAGATAGCAAGCATCTAACGGGATGGGGTCGTCCATTTCGTAGAAAGGGCGGGGTCTAAAGCCCCGTCCTTTCTAACGGGGTTTACAACATAATTTGACCTACCCCTCATGCAATAAAAAAATTGCAATAATGCGCAAAAGATAATAGAATAAAATCCATGGATAGCAAGTTACAGGAACGACTTAGGGATATTAGCCAGCGACTCAAAAATGAGTATCACGCTGAAAAGGTGATTCTTTTTGGCTCGTATGCCAGAGAAGAAAATACCAAAGATAGCGATGTAGATATTTTAGTCATTGCACCTACTAAAGAGCAGTTTTTCCAGCGGATGGCTACTGTTAGACGCTTGGTGCGAGACCTACGCTATGGGCTCCCCTTATCTCCTATAGTTATGACAAAAGAAGAAGTAGATGAAAGGAAAGAGAAAGGCGACCACTTCGTTCTGGAAATTGTTAGGAATGGCGTCAGTTTATGAGTGGCAAATTAGAATCCCTTCGTTCAGACGACTGGTTAGAGATTGCACGAAAGGACTGGAACCGCATAGCCATTATGCTCAAAGCTAATGATACTGAAGCGGCGAGTTTTTTTCTTCAGCAATCTGTGGAAAAGTATATTAAAGCGTACCTTCTCAAACAGGGTTGGGAGTTAAGAAAGATTCATGAACTCGACGCCCTTTTAGATGATGTTGTCCGATACGCTCAAGAGTTAGAGACATTTCGCGAGCTTTGTGAGCGTGTTTCTGGATATTATATGGTAGATAGGTATCCCCTTTTCAGAACACGTGAGTTAACTTGCGAAGAAATAGAAAAAGATATGGCAGAGGCAAGAAAACTTATACAAATAATGTTTACAGACGAGTCGTTAGGTGGTTAAAAATGCGGAATGATAATTGCGAATTTCGGATGCTTATACCCTAAGTTGACCTTACTTAACCTGCTCTCTTAACTTGTCAATTTTTAACTGAAGCTCGTCTTCGTAAGGAGAATTTAGCTCAATTGCCTTCTCCAAATCATCTATAGCACCTTCGTAGTCGAGTCCTCCCTCCTTCGCAGCACCACGTTCATAGTATGCATCTGCATAGTCGGGCTTGAGTTGTATCGCTTTACTGTAGTCAGTTATCGCATCTTTATATCTGCCAAGTTCACGATTTGCATTACCTCTCTTACAGTATGCCTCTGCATAGTTAGGATTTAGTTGTATTGCCTTGCTGAAATCCACTAAAGCACCTGCATAATCACCAAACTCATATCTTGCTATAGCCCTATTGCAATATGCCTCTACGTCATTAGGATTTAGCTGTATCACCTTATCATAATCAGCCAAATATTCTCCAGCAGTAACGACCTCGCCACTTAATAAGTTATGTCCGTAATATATCTCAAGTGTCAGAGTATTTATAGCAGTAGCATAGACCCGCCCACCCTCGAAGCCCCATCTATCAACCTCCGGGCTCCAACTCCCAGCGAGGCATCCTTCTTTCTCCTGATGTGGAGCCAGAGCATCCTTCAAGGCAATGCTCCATTTCTGCCAATATTCGCCTGAGGAGCCATCATATCTATAAAGTGCTAACGTTCCCCAGAACCAGTTGTAGTAGTCGATTTGCTTACCATTAGGGTCGTCGTTATACCACTTAGGTATATTTTTTGTGTAGGAACCTGTCAGTATATTAGTTGTGTAGGAACCTGTCAGTCGTTCTGCCCCGCCCTTCAGAGCTTTAGCATCCTTCTTCCTTTCTATGAGCATACGTACAACCATACCTATCGCTGTCAGGGCGTCGTGGTCAGCCCAGGAGTCGTTGACGCCTCTCACTGCTACCTTACCTGTTCCTTTGGCTGTATAACCAACTCTATAATTATTGTTCTCATCTGTTACCATTTTTATCCAAGAAAGGGCACCGCCATAGCATTTCGGCGGCACTTTTACTCCTGCTAACTCTCCTGACTTCAATGCCAATGTACACCAACCTGTAACTGAGGTGTCGTTATCACCGGGGCGATAGCTATAACGCCATGCCATATTATTATTTTGGGCATCTATAAGATATTTTATCGCCTTCCCTAATGGTTTTTCACACCTTACATCCTTCGCTTTTTTATATGCCTCTGCAAGTGCGAAGGTTGCTATGGCGTGGTTATAAATATATTTACCACCTACCCTGCCGATACAACCATCTATACCCTGCTGACTAATTAACCATTCTACAGCTTTCTTTATCGGCTCATCTGTAGAAGTATATCCCGCACCTAAGAAGGCAAGCAAAGCAAGACCTGAAACTGCTGCATCAAACTCTAAAGGACCTTCCCCTGAACAGATAGAATCAACACACTGCATCTGGAAGCTGCCTGCGCTCCAGTGGCCATCTTTCTCCTGATGTCGAGAGAGCCAATCGAGGGCGGACTGTATCTCTTTTTCGGTGGGTTTCTTGGCTGGTTCTATTGTAGGTTGTTGTAGCTTACTGCTATCGACCGCAATATTATCCTTCGAGCAAGCACCAGATAAGGAAAGATATACTGAAAATATGGCAAACAGAATTACTCTATTCATAATAAATAACCTCCTATAGTTATTAGACGATGGAAGTGCAAGAATTACCATAAAAATGTGGAATGGTGACTGCGGATTTTGGAATGCTACACTCCACAATTCCTACACCCATCCCATCTCCCTATACCACTCTGCTGTCTCCTTTAGCCCATCCGCTAAAGATATAGCAGGGCTAAATCCAATTTCTCGTTTAGCAAGTTCGTTTGAGCATATCCAGTGCCTCGCCTTTATCTCCATCGCCTTCTCCCTATTAAAGAATGTCGCCCTACCGAATAGACGATAAGCATGCTCCACTGCTGAGGCAACGGAACAGACGACCCCGTCAGGTATTCTGAACGTTACTGCCCCCCGCACTCCGAGCGCAGACGCTATCAAGGACATAAGCGATTGGAAGCTGTAGTGTTCGTCATTTGCTATGAAGTATGTCCTCCCCTCAGCGACCTTACTTTCTGCAGAGAGTATGATACCATCAACCAAGTCCTTCACATAGATTAGGGAATAGAACTTTCTCCCGCCTATATATGGAAGGATGCCTTTCCTTGCGAGCTGGAAAAATATATATACGGCTACGTCTCGAGGACCATAGACGACAGGGGGACGTATTATGGTAATAGGAAGTTCCTTCATATATCGCACCGCCTCGTTCTCACCTGCGAGTTTGCTCGCACCGTAATCAGAGACAGGGCGGCAGAAAGTGGTTTCATCTGCAGGGCTATTTAGCCCGACAGGTCCAGTAACGGATAGAGAGGATATGTGGATGAACCGCTTAAGTATATTAGCGGAACGTGAGACAGCCGAGAGGATATTCTTCGTGCCTATGTAGTTCGCATCCATATACCCCTGTCGGCTCACCGCCTTCACAAGCCCTGCGGAGTGGAATATGTAGTCCACATCCTTTACGGCGCCTGTAAGTGAATCCGCATCACGCAGGTCGCCATAGACGAAATTAACCTTCGCATCTTTAAGCCATCTCATACTGCTCGTGCCGCGGATGAGGCAGTGGACATCATAGCCCTTTTTTATGAGTGTTTCAGCTAAGTGGCTACCCACGAAGCCGGAGGCACCAGTTACGAGAACCTTCATACTCACCTTTGTTAAAAAAATACTGGCTAAAGTAAATTAAACACAGCATTAGTAAATTCCAAATCTCAAGCATCAAGTTCCAAATAAGCACCAATTACCAAACATCAAGCACCAATAAATCGTATGTTTGGGATTTTGTATTTGAGTATTGGGATTTATTTGATATTTGGTGCTTGTTATTTGATATTTCATATCCTTCATTATCTCCTTATCTCCATTTTTAACAATAGTATCCTCCATTAGTTGAGGATTATAAGATTAAAGGATTAGAAGATTCAAGGTTATTTAGGGAACATCCTACTTATATTTTGCAAATCCTCTTTTTATCTCTTTAATCCGCTCTAATGCACGTTTCAGCAGTTTGTCTCTGTCATAGTCAGGGAATGCGATACGTTCTGCAAATGTCTCTATGGACTTGCGTGATAGCAGTAAGATAGCGTAACGCGCCCTACGGGGCTTCCGATACTTAAATCTACGCATCACAATTGAGCCGCCTCTAATCCCTATCTTCCTCTGCGACCATATCAGGAACTCTGCAATATACGGCTCTCTAACCCGAACGAGAAGT
>MHYJ01000148.1:11020-14503 GCA_001828445.1 Planctomycetes bacterium RBG_16_43_13 | reverse complement strand
CGTCATCCCTGCCGAAACGTACCTTGCCTAATGCGTCCCAGATTCCCTGAACGAAGCCGTGTGAAAAACTCTTAGTCCATTTGGGCCACCAACGTTTTTGCGTTGCACCTCCAATTTTCCGCCTCTTCGCAGTTGGCAGGTCAAACGGGAATCTACTATAGTTTTTCTGTATCTTCTGCAGGAGTTCTTCATAACTTGTTCCCGCTCTAATGTGTCCGAGGATGCGAGGGAATCTCTTCTTAAGTTTCTTTGTCCATACGGACAGGTATGTCGCCAACGCCCTATTACTTACCGTAATGGAAAATGTGTATCCTTTACTCTCAGGTTCAACATCTTTGTAAAGGTAAAACGGCATACCTAATTTAGAGAGTATATTGGTAACCCTGCCGATATACTGTATATTTGCCGAGATATAGTGGAGGCGGTCTCGACATTTGCATTTGCCACTCGCACGGAAGGCGCCTACGAGGTAACCAATCTCGAAACTACCGCGGATGGGAGAGAGATGTTTCTCAAGTTTCTTAAAATTTATCTCTCTCATAACTGCGCGGTAGATATATCGCGAGTTGCGGAGCGCCTTTGCGATTTCCTCTTTCGTCCTTGAGATACCTAATCTGCGGGCAAGGTTTGGGATATACTTAGGTGCCAAGCCCAAAATTCCTGCAATCTCTCTATTGGGGCGGCCTGCTCGGAAGTATTCCTTTATTCTCTCTATGAGGGCGGGTCTTTCCTTGCTCCATTTATGGTGATGATGTGTTATAGGGAGTTTGTGGTAGTGGATTATCCCAGATATAGCACCTCTTGTTACACCGAGTATCTTGGCAATCGAGTTGAGTGAATTACCTTCTCTCCTAAGCGTTACTATTGTATCGAGCCGTGCCTTTTTCCATTTGATGACACGGGACGGAGATGGTAGCCCTGTTTTTTTGATAATACGTCTGAGGGCTTCGGCAGAGAGAGTAAATACCTCTTCTAACTCTCTATAAGTGAGACCATTGGAGATTAGGTCTCGGAGTTTTGCTATTTTCTCATCTGTCCAGACCATTCGCTTCATAATGGACAATCTAATATTTTAGAGATACTATGGCAACTTTTTTCGTAATTTTTCGTAATTTTATGTTGACATTACGTCATTTATAGTGTATAAATTATGTGTGTGGTGTAGATTGCGAAATTAGGAATGTGGAATAATATATAATGTTAAATCCTCGCAATCGTGGATGCAATAGTCAAGCCACATTCCGTATTAGAAGTGTAGAGCGAAAAACGAAAAATAGTAGATACCTTTATTTTGTGCCGAGTTCTACTATTTTGTAGCATTCGGCATCCCGATTTATCGGGACACTTTTAGTTTTTAATTTTACATTTTTACGAAAGGGGGTGAAAAAGATATGTTAGCAGGAAAGAAGAGACAGCAGGGATTGCTTGGCTTTACTCTGGTAGAATTGCTCGTGGTAATAGTGATAATCGGCATATTAGCTGGTATATTGCTACCGGGTATAGCCAATGCAATTAAGGCTGCGAAGCTGAAGGGATGCCAAGGTAATCTGAGTAATCTATTTAAAGGCGTGTTCACCTACGTTGCCCTATACGGAGGCACACGTCAATCACCACCAGCAGATGTAAACGGTGAGCTAAAAGGTTCCGCCCTATGGGTAGCACTGTGCTCTGATACCTTCAAAGACGTTCTTGAACAGAGCAACCAAGGTGCAAACTCTGCTATACTGGTATGCACTGTGGGCAATGTTACCAACGCCTATGAAGGTCCTACAAATGGTTACAGCAAGGCAAAGAAGTATCTTGGCTGTGATAAAACAGGTAATCACTCCGATGGCGGCGGTAGTGCACTAACGAAAAGTGGTGCCGCCGTATCAATCTCTACCGATGCTGAGTTGACAACAGTGCAGACAGAGACCGACCCTTAGTAATAATACTCTAAAACGAGTAAAGCCCCAGTTGTATCACACGGCTGGGGCTTTTTTATTTCTCTGCTGAAATAAAAGGGTTGACCCCGTTAGAAATTCTTGGTATCGTAACATTATTGCCCGTATTTAGAGATACCCCATCCAAACAATGGTATTTCTAACGGGGTTGGAAATCAGGATGTCTGATTATATATTAGCAAATATGCTGAGAACGTTCTGCAAGTCGAAGGTCGTCGGCGGACGAGTAACACATACCAACGTCAACTATGATGGCAGTTTAGGTGTGGACACGTTAATCCTCGAGGCGGCTAATATCACCCCCTACGAGATGGTGCTTGTGGTTGACTCTACAAATGGGAATCGCTTTGAGACCTACATTATCCCTGAGAAGCATGGCTCCGGCACAATCGCAGTATATGGCGGTGCGGCACTCCTGACAAAGATTGGAGATGATGTTATAATTATCTCGACCGCGATATTAGATGAGAAAGAGGCAAAGAACTTCAAGAAGCCCGTGGTAATACGGCTAAAAGATGGGAATAAGTTATAAAGCCCTGACCTCCAAACCCTCTCTAATTCCTAAAAACTACGTCTTATTAGGAGTATTGTTACTCCCCTGCTGGTTCTGTTGCGGAGGTTGGGTTTGCTGTGCTTGGTCTGGTTCGCCTTCCTTTAAGCCCTTCTTGAATTCGCCCACACCCTGACCAAAGCCGCGCATCAACTTCGGTATCTTCGTTGCACCGAATAGCACCAGAACTATCAAAAGGATAATTATCCACTCCGTTGTCCCTATAGTCGCTAAATATACATACTCCATAATACCTCCTTAAAAAGTTATAGATATTATAGGCAAGCGAATAACTGATGTCAAACAAAAACTGCTGGGTTTTATAAAATTCCCAGCAGTTTCCGTAAGATTGTTTTCGGCTAAATACTACAGGTCTTTCGCCTGGATTGTCTGTCTCCTGTTCGCCTTAGCCCTTTCGCCTGCCTTCGTTACGCAGGTTTCTACGCACTTCGAGAGGGCTGTAACGGCGTCGGCACCGAAGCGGAAGCCCTTCTTCTTCGCGACCTCCTTCACCTTTGACTGCACCACCAAGAGATTACCCATACGCCTCTCCTTTCTTCCCGATATTCATCGGGATAAAACAAACCGTCTAAAACACACTTTTAACTGGGTTAGGCACACCCCCAGCTAAACCCCACTTTAATAGTGCTAAAACATAAATATAAGGGGTTTCTACATTAAAAGTCAATAGTTTTGTAAAAAATCATTTCACTCGTAGATGAAATTCTGCCCTTATACCCATATTTTATTAACGCATTGTTTCTCACAATTTATTTTCTGGACAAACACTTTTTTGTTTGACATAATATGCACTATTACATAGTATTATCGCCATAAATTTTGGAAGGAGGAGAGAAATGAATAAGATTATTAGAACGTTAATTATCCTTGTAGTTACTACTATTGGCTGTAGCAAGGGTACGGACAGCAATCTTGCCAAAGAACCATACACCCTTGTTCAATGGATGAATGCTGAGCCGAAGACGTTAA
>MHYJ01000148.1:3542-11001 GCA_001828445.1 Planctomycetes bacterium RBG_16_43_13 | reverse complement strand
TGTATATGGAAGTGCTGTAAATGACTATGTATATGATGCGCTAATCACCCGTAATAAGAAAACACTACAATATGAGCCGGAACTGGCGGAGAAAATGCCAGAGATATCAGAAGATGGTTTAGTATATACATTCAACCTACGCAAGAACGCAAAGTGGCATGATGGCACTCCTCTCACAGCACACGATTTCAAGTTCTCATTCGATATGATGATGGATAAGAATGTTGACTCTCAACATTTGAAGAACTACTACGAGATGGTAGATAAGATAGAAATATTAGATGACTACACTATTAAATTCTATAACAAAAAGAAATATTTTCTAACCCTTGAGCAACTTGGTAGTATGTCGCCACTTCCGAGACACCTTTTCAAGGATATGAAAAATACTGCTGACTTCAATACACACGATATTGGACGTAACCCACTTGGAACGGGCCCCTATAAATTCGATAAATGGGAGAGTGGACAGAAGATCGTATTGGTTAGAAATGACGAATATTGGGGTAAGAAACCAGCTATAAAGAAAATTATATTCAAACTGATTACAGACCCTACAGCGGCACTACAGGCGCTCAGACGAGGGGAACTCGATATGATGGGGTTAATGCCCATCCAATACGAGAAGGAAGTTAAAAGTGATAAGAATATAGATAAGGAATATCAGCTACTTAAATATTACAGACCCGGCTACAGCTATATCGGATGGAATAATACGCACAAGATATTTTCAGATAAACAGGTGAGATTGGCTATGAGCCATTTGGTAGACGTGAAATTAATAATAGACAAGATTAACTATGGGTATGGGACAAGAGTTACAGGAGGATTTTACTTCCAATCAGACCAATATAACAAGGACTTAAAACCTGTCCCATATAATCCAGAAAAGGCAAAGGAAATTTTAGCGTCTGCGGGGTGGAAGGATACAGATGGAGACGGCATCTTAGACAAGGTCTTAGATAAAGATGTTGAGCAGTTTAAGTTCGAGTTTCTGATACCGAGCACCAATCCTACGGCTGAGAAGATTGTCTCTGTTGTACAACAAGAGGTAAAAAAGGTTGGTATAATTATGGATATAAGGCGACTTGAGTGGGCCACCTTTGAAGAGATGCTGAGTCAGCGTCAGTTCACGGTAGTTATGTTGGGTTGGTCATGGACTGCTGTTCAACAGGACCCATATCAAGTATGGCACTCATCACAGGGCGGCGAACGTGGCTCTAACTATATAGGGTATAAAAATCCTGATGCGGACAAACTAATGGAGGCCGCTCGCGAGGAGTTAGATGAAAAAAAGCGTAACGAAATGTTCCATAAGCTACACGAGATAATATACAATGACCAGCCATATACTTTTTTATATAATGGAGAATCACTGTTGCTCGTCCATAGACGTTTCAAAAATGTAGAAATATATAAGATGGGGCAAGCACCTCGCCCTGGTATAGAATGGACTGTTGATGAGAAATATAATCAGTGAGCCAATAAAAAAGTGTAGCACATTGAGGTAAAGGAACCTTGAAACAATACATCCTTAAGCGATTTCTCCTAATGATACCCACCCTACTGGGTATAACAATAATAACATTTACTATAATCAGGATGGCTCCTGGTGACCCCACATCAGAAAGTCAAATAGGAGAGGCAGGTGGTGTAGGCATCGACCCCACTAAATCTGGTAAAGATGTCAGAAAGGCGAAACGCGCCCTTTTAGGTATGGCGGCGTCATATTCTTACTCAGCTATTACAACTGACCCTGATGGCGATAAAATAAAACATATCTTCGACTGGGGAGATGGAAGTACAACTGAAACAGATTTCGTCGCCTCCGGGACTAAAGTTACGGAGAAACACTCATGGGAACCTGCTGGTACTTATCAAGTGCGGGTTATGTCGATAGATGAGAAAGGAGCCGCATCCGCTTGGTCTCACCCACTCACCGTTACTATAACAGGTAGGGAAGGCGTCTCAATTATGCGGTCACAACCAGATAAAACTGCATCTACTGTAGAAGGGAATAAGTCACCACTAACGCCGATTGCACCAGATGGCACTGCCTTTGGCAGTGTAGATGTCCCCTTGTATGTGCAGTATTGGAATTGGCTTAAAAGGATAGTAACTCTTGATTTTGGTATGTATATAAAATCCCATAAACCAGTAGCAGATGAACTCAAGTCACGACTAACGATAACAATGACATTAAGCATCATAGCTATCTTTATATCTTACATAGTAGCAGTACCTATAGGCGTATTTTCATCTACAGGCAGGTATCCATTCTTTGATAAGATAATAACTGTAATCCTTTTTATTCTCTATTCACTGCCATCATTCTGGATTGCGACGATACTTATGATATATTTTAGCACACCAGGTAGGGCTATAGAACTACCTATTATTGGCTTACACAGTGAAGGGGCTGAGAACTTGCCATTCTTCGAGTGGTTAATAGATTATTCACAACACTTAATACTCCCCGTTATATGTTTGACATACGCAGGACTCGCCGGCTTATCGCGATACAGCAGGTCAGGTATGATGGAGGTAGTTAGGCAGGACTTCATCCGCACAGCACGTGCCAAAGGACTAAGTGAAAGAGTTGTAATATTCAAACACGCCCTTCGCAACGGAATGATACCTATAATAACATTAATGGCATCTATACTACCAGCGATGATAGGCGGAGCTGTAATAATAGAATCAATATTTACAATAGAGGGAATGGGTAAAATGGCTTTTGATGCAATATTAAATAGAGAGTATAATGCCATAATGGCAATTTCTGTAATGAGCGCTATTCTTACTCTGCTCGGTATTCTACTTTCTGATATATTGTATGTAATCGTTGACCCAAGAATATCCTTCGAGAAGATAAGCAGATGAAAGAACAAGTAAATTTAGGCACTTATGAGGATTCAAGCCCTTCGGCTGGGCATCCTCAGGATTACCTGTCAATAGTCATAAGACAGTTTAAGAAGAGTAAATTAGGAGTCATAGGACTTTGCCTTGTCCTATTTATGTTTCTGGTGGCAATCTTGGCACCATTTCTTGCTGAATCAAAACCCATAATTATGAAATATGAGGGCAAGTTATCATCTCCTCTTCTAAATAACCTTACAATCATTGACTGGCTCTTACTATTAACTCTCCCAACTGTCCTAATAGGATGGATAACATACTATATACTAAAGTGGACGAAGAAGTATGATAGGGGTAGAACTATCAAGCTAACGTTCCTCATAATATCAATACCACTTCTCATAGCTATTTTCCTAATATTTAGTAAAAAGTATCCCTTAGATAAAACTAACTACAAAGATATCGTTACATCCTTCAAAGATGACGATTATGTGGTATTCCCCCTTATACCCTATTCGCCGCTCGAGACGGACTTAATCTCCACTGATGAGAAATCGACTGCCAAGCATATACTTGGTACTGATGGCACAGGTAGAGATATTATGAGCAGGATGATTCACGGTTCACGTGTATCACTATCCGTAGGATTTGTAGCAGTCGGGATATCATTAACGATAGGAATAATATTGGGAGCTCTAGCTGGCTACTACGGTGGATGGGTAGATAACTTGATACAACGGCTGATAGAAATAGTTATATGTTTCCCCACGTTCTTCTTAATACTAACAATCACAGCATTCCTTCCACAAAATATATTCAATATAATGATTGCCATAGGTATAGTGGGCTGGACCGGCGTAGCACGGCTTGTCAGAGGAGAATTTCTAAAACTTAGATCACAGGACTTTGTAACAGCAGCAAGAGCTATTGGCACACCAGCAAGTCGCATAATATTTAGACATATATTACCCAACGGACTCGCACCGGTATTTGTATCTGCTACTTTTGGTGTAGCGGGAGCGATATTAGTTGAATCTTCCCTCTCCTTCCTTGGCTTTGGTGTCCCTGTACCAACACCAAGCTGGGGACAAATTTTGTCAGACGGCAGGACAAATTATGAAATGTTTGTTACTCTATATCCAGGTATAGCAATATTCTTGACCGTAACCTCCTACAACCTCGTCGGTGAGGCACTGCGAGATGCACTTGACCCAAGATTGAAAATATGATATTACCCTAAGAACTTAATTATGGATAACAACATACTTTTGAGCGTAGAAGGATTGAAAACACAGTTTCATACGGATGATGGAACTGTAAAGGCAGTTGACGGCGTATCATTCTCTATAAAGAAAGGTGAGACACTCGGTCTCGTAGGCGAGAGCGGCTGTGGCAAATCAGTTACTGCCCTCTCCGTTATGCGTCTCATCTCACAACCTGGCAGGGTAGCTGATGGTAGGATTTCCTTTGACGGCGTTAATCTACTTGACCTACCAGAGAACGAAATGCGGCAAGTTCGGGGCAACAAAATCTCTATGATATTCCAGGAGCCGATGACGTCGCTAAATCCTGTCTTTACAGTCGGCAATCAGATAATAGAAGCAATTATACTCCATCAGAAAAAGAGCAAAAGCGAGGCGAGAGAGCAGACAATCGAGATGCTCCGCAAGGTAAAGATTCCCTCACCAGAGACAAGGGTAGATGAATATCCACACCAACTCTCAGGTGGAATGAGACAGCGAGTTATGATAGCGATGGCTCTCTCCTGCAATCCAAAACTCCTTATAGCAGACGAGCCGACGACTGCTCTCGACGTAACGGTTCAGGCACAAATCCTCGACCTGCTCAAGGATTTACAAAAAGAATTCGGTATGTCTATTCTCATCATAACTCACAATTTAGGTGTTGTAGCAGATATAGCAGATAATGTTGCCGTGATGTATGCGTCGAAGATTGTGGAATACTCAAGTGCCAAAGAGATATTCGGTAGTCCCAAGCATCCATATACTGGAGGATTATTTAAGTCAGTCCCGCGTTTAGGAGCATCCAAGTTGGAAAAACTAAGTGTAATACCAGGCGTAGTGCCGAATCCAACACGATTCCCGAGTGGATGTAAATTTCACCCTCGGTGCCCTGTCGCCGAGGCGCGTTGCAAAGACACAGAACCAACACTAAAAGAGACATCGCCAGGACATCTTGCGAGCTGTCTATTACTTGAGAGAAAATGATATGACTACAAATAATAACAACATCCTCGTCGAGGTAAAAAATCTGAAGAAATATTTCCCCGTCCGTAAGGGGCTGTTCGCCAAGACGGTCGGCTGGGTGAAGGCGGTTGACGATGTCTCCTTCACAATCAATTCTGCCGAGACGCTGGGCCTTGTCGGCGAGACCGGCTGTGGCAAGACCACCTGCGGCAGGACAGTCCTCAAACTCATAGAGCCATCCGACGGCAAGACGTATTTCGAAAATAAATCCATCTACGACATCTCCCCCTCCGAGCTCCGCTCCCTCCGCAGAAATATGCAGATAATTTTCCAAGACCCCTACTCGTCCCTCAACCCGCGTATGACCGTCGGCGCCATTATCGGCGAGGGTCCCCTCGTCCACAAAATGGGCTCCCGCAAAGAGCGCGACGAATTGGTCGAGCATACTATGGAGAAGGTCGGGCTCTCCCCCGCATACATAAATCGCTACCCACACGAGTTCTCAGGCGGACAGCGCCAGCGCATCGGCATCGCCCGCGCACTCATACTCAATCCGCGATTCATCGTCTGCGACGAAGCCGTCTCCGCTCTCGACGTCTCTATTCAGGCACAAATAATAAACCTCCTCTGCGAACTCCGCGAGAAATATAATATCGCATACCTCTTCATAGCACACGACCTCTCCGTCGTGGAATACATCAGCCACCGCGTCGCCGTGATGTATCTTGGCGAGATAGTCGAGACCGCACGGAGCGAGGACCTCTACAAAAATCCGCTCCACCCATACACGCAGGCACTTTTATCAGCCGTTCCTGTCCCCGACCCATCTTCGAAACGGATGAGGATAATTTTAGAGGGTGATGTCCCCTCGCCGTTAAACCCGCCGAGCGGATGCAGATTCCATCCCCGCTGTCCCGTCGCACAGAAAGACCCCGCACTGATGAGGAGATGCCAGAGCGAGGTGCCGAGGGAATTGAATTTGAGCGGACATATCGTAAGATGCCATGCGGTGGAGAAGAACGCTAAATAAACATACACACATTCGGCAATCACTTCCCTGTAAGTGCGTCTAATAAGCCAAAGTATGCCGGTTTGGGTTTGTAGTCCTCATCAAATAACAGCGGGTCATCAGGACCATATTCGTAATCAATCCACGAATGTGCATCGGTAAATCCCCAGAACGTTACCGCTACAAAGTTATCCACCTTTCGGGATTCTGCGATAATGTCGTGGTATATCTGGCGCTGGACTTCGAGACGTCTCGATAGGTTGCCTGATAACTCTCTAATCTGCACATCCATTTCGCTGATGAATATCTTTAGACCGAGTTCCGATATACGACGAATATTCGCGGCTACATCTACCGGCTTAGGATATGAAGTAGCACTGATATGCATCTGTAAACCTACACCGTGGATAGGTATGTCTTCTTTTACCATCCTTTTAACCAAGGCATATACCCTATCTGATTTGCTACCCAAGCCGTCTGCACCGTAGTCATTGTAGATTAATATCGCATCAGGGTCCGCCCTATGCGCTAATCGAAATACCTCATCAATGTAATTTTCACCAAGTTTCTCGAGAAAGATTGTCTTACGCAGTCCTTCTTTATCATCTATTGCTTCATTGACCACATCCCAGGCATATACTTTACCCTTGTAGTGGCTGACCAATTTGTGGATATGCTCCTGCACCGCCTGGCGAAACTGTTCAGAGGACATCTTCTCATCTACATACTTGGGTAACTCCCTATGCCATATAAGGGCATGTCCTTTAATTTTTATATTGTGTTTGATGGCAAATCCTACAAGGGCATCCGCAGGCGCAAAGTTCCACTTATTCGGAGTAGGATGAACTATACCCCATTTCATATGGTTTTCAGGTGTGAGAAAGTTGAACTGACGCACTAATGTATCTGCGTAATAAGTATTTTTGAGCCCATCAGGAAATACTGCCGCCCCCACTAAAATGTTGGCTTTCTCAGCCGCCTCTCTTAGTGATATGGATGCACCTTGTTCTATATTTTCACTTCCTCGAACGTGTTCACCCGTCTCTGAACGGTTTTCCTTATTACATCCTACTATGCTGATAATAAATGAGAATATGAGTAGTAATGTAGGACGCATAATTGCCTCCTTTCTATTATTGTTTCTCCGCAAGTTCTTTATACGTCAGCCCTTCTGCCAAGTATTTCTTTAACTCCCCTATTTTCTCTGGTGTCCAGGATATCCGTGCCATAGAGAATAGATTATAAGATACTTTATAAAGCCCGCATTAAAAAATCTCAAGCACCAAATCTCAAATTCCCAAATAAACTCCAATGACCAAATCTCAAATTCCAAGCAGGGTTTAGAACTTGATACTTGGAACTTGGTGCTTATTTGCTATTTGGT
>MHYJ01000148.1:772-3389 GCA_001828445.1 Planctomycetes bacterium RBG_16_43_13 | reverse complement strand
TCTAATCCCTCACTCCATTGTTACAATAGTCGAGAAGTTGTATTCCTTATCAATTGAGGTGTCTCCCTCGCGGATGGTTATGATTAACTTCACGCTAACTGCCTGCGGGAGTTTTTTGTTTCTGGTTACATTGTTCCAATCGTCCAGCCACTGCGTGCCGTCGTAGTATTGCAGGTTAAATGACTTGACCCTATCATATAACTCGGTGAGTTTCCCGCCCTCGAGGGGTCTATCATCATAGAAAATTTGCTCGCGTCTATAGAGTATGAAAAGCCCCGCCTCTTTGTCGTTTGGCCTTGCTTGATAGCCGGCTTCATTTACGGTGTAGAATTTCTCCTTTTTATCTACGCTGATATCAACCGCTCCCTCTGGTTTTTCCTCAAGCCCGTAGGACGTTACCGTCGTAACGAAATCCAATCGGTCGGCGTCTCCACCTAATGAGAAATTCCTCCCCCAGAAGTATTCCTTCTCAGGGTCTATCAAGATTGCCTCCTCCAAGTCCCTGCGGATTATACTCATAATAGTCGGACCTATTTCGGAGGATGCGTTTATCTCCTCTACCTTATCCGCCGCCGCTATCGTAGATTGCAAAACGCCATAAATAATCGCCATCATACCAGCCAAGATTGCAACGGTCAGCATCAACTCTATTAGGGTGAACCCACAGTAGCGAAAATGGGGACAGCGACCATTTATTTTAGAATATCCACTTTTATTACTTCTGTCCATCTGTCCCTCCTACTTTAGGGAAATACGAGACGACCTTCATATACTCCGATTCGTTCCGCGCCTCAGGATATTTTATATACAGGTTCACTAAATATATCTCGTATTGCTTCTGCTGAGAGCCGTCTGCCGGTGGCGCACCTATCGTGATATATTGCTTCGCCACATCATAACTCCAGCCGAAGCCGGGGTATCCCTCGAAGTCACCGTATTCGGTGAATGTCTCCTGCCCGCCGAAGATTTCCTTCTTCATCTCTATCTCCGCCATTTTCTGAGAGGCGAGAAGGGATGCGACCTTATAGTCCCGCGCCCTGCCGGCATCTCTCATTATCTCCACCTTTTTCGACAGAAGAACCACAGTTACGAGTGCGAGAATCGCAACTGCTAAGAGGACTTCGATTAAAGTAAAGGCATTTTCAGTTTTGAATTTTATGCTGTGGTTTTTCATTTTTCACTTTGCGTTTTACATTTTTTAGTAATCACTCAATCTCACATCCGCTTCTTTGTATCTATCGTAGAATGTCAGCCCGCCCGTGAGACCGTTTATTTTAACCGCCATTATCTTGTCGTCCGTATTTTTTAGATTTACTATGTGGTGGTTGGCGAAACCGAATGGAGAAACCCTGACGGTGGCGACGCCTTTATCTATCCTCTGCCCCTCGCCGAATATGACATCCACAAAAAACACACTCGTCGGCAGTTGCTTTTTGAACAGACGTTCGTATTGGTATTGGGGTGTGAATGGCTTCTCATTGGCGTCGGGGACGTCGGTGGGAGCGTTCTCATCCTTCTTCTCGAAGGCGACGAGTAGCCAATACTCACCTTTAGAGAGGTCGTATTCTATATAGACGTCTCTGCCACTGACAGCCGCCTCCGTCTTCGCCATCTTCATCAATGCCCCCATCTCACGCGCCACGCCGCGGAGGGCATACTCCGGTATGAGGTAGTCGATATTGGTGCCTGCGAGGAGGAGTATCATAGATATAATTGCCACGACGAGAACGATCTCGATTAGAGTGAAACCAGAGAGACAATAATTTCTAACTCGCAACCCGCAACTCGTAACTCTCAACTCATCTCCTCTTCCACTTATCGTGATTCCAGATGTCTTCATTCACACCCTCGCCGCCATCCTTCGCATCCAATCCATAGCTTATGATATCATACGGTTCGTCGGAGAACTGGCTCGGCATCCTATACATTAAATCCCTGCCCCACGCATCCTTAATCTGGTCTGCTGTGAGATATCCGCCCTGAGGCCATTTAGCTACATCAGGCGGTCTATATACAAGTTCATCAAGTTTATTTGGATACCTCTTATTATCAAGTTTGAAGAACTCAATTTTATTGGCTATCGTGCCTCTTATCAGCGACTTGGTGAGTTCAGCCGCCGCCTCGTCAGAACGACCTGCGATATTAGTAACAAGTATTGCTGCAAGCATTCCGATTATCACCACCACGACCATAATCTCGATAAGCGTGAACCCCGTTAGAAATACTTTGTGTTGTAGGACTCTCCTACGAATTGATGGTGAACTCCCTACCGTAGATATTTCTAACGGGGTAAAACCGCTTGTGCTAAATCTGACGTGTTTCATCTAAAGCCCCCTTTCTTTCTAATAAAATTTTACCTCGCGAACCAAAACCTATAAAGCCAACTGCACAGCATAGACCAAATATTGCACCGTGGGTTAATCCTGTTATCCCAAAACGTAAATCTTCTCTCCCTTCTATCCCAAAGCACCAGAGAGTCATACTACCACAAGCACCACCAGCTATAGACATCGTATATCCTTTTAAGAGTGATACATTATTTACAAAATATGCTAATATCCCGAAACTTACTCCTAAAACTACAGGTCCGCCAAATAATAAACCCCATACACGCCAG
>MHYJ01000148.1:585-765 GCA_001828445.1 Planctomycetes bacterium RBG_16_43_13 | reverse complement strand
AGCTAAGCAAATCCACGTGATTTTCAATCATTAACGATGCCACCACACCGCCTATAGTTCCTAATACATAAATCCAAAGTAGCGAGATGTGGAACCGTGAAGTATACCGCCTTATCCAATTTGAGGAAAAAGAAAATAATGCTATAGAAAGCGTTAGCGCAAGCACCCCGCCATGATATG
>MHYJ01000148.1:0-562 GCA_001828445.1 Planctomycetes bacterium RBG_16_43_13 | reverse complement strand
TTAAAGTCCGTAATCTCTTGAGGCCAACCTACATAGAGAGACAAACCATTCATAGCGCCTGCTATCGCACCAAATAACGTTGTCAAAACCAAAACACTAAATTTGCTCATATATGAATCTCTAATGCCCTATCTTACTCATCTGCAGTATCGGGAGCAAGATAGATAATACTATAAATCCCACTATCACCGCCATCGCCACTATCATTATCGGCTCCAATAAACTCGTCAGTTTTTGCGAGGTTATTTCTATATCCTCGTCATAGGCGTCTGCGATTTTTCGGAGCAGTTCCTCAAGACGACCGCTCTCCTCTCCGACCGCTATCATATATCCTACCACAGGGGGAAAGACCTTGCTACCTTTTAGCGGCGTCGCTATATCTGCCCCCTCTGATATCTTCTTACGGACATCCTCGATTGCATTCGCCAGAACTCTATTATCCACCACCCGTTTCACTACGTCTAAAGCCACCAAGACGGGAAGCCCGCTCTCGAGGAGAGTCGCAAGGGTAACTGCGAAACGCGAGATTGCCTGCTTTTTGAAGAGCTGTCCCACAAGGGGT
>MHYJ01000147.1:13311-13711 GCA_001828445.1 Planctomycetes bacterium RBG_16_43_13 | reverse complement strand
AGGGAGATGGTCGTCCTGTGCTTTCTGCTAAGGAGAGAGCAGAACTTCTTGCTGCGCTTGAGGCGGTTGACTATGTAGTTATATTTGATGAGGATACCCCTTTTAATCTCATAAAGATAATTAAGCCCGACGTCTTGGTTAAGGGCTCTGATTGGACAGGGGAAGTAGTGGGGCAACGTTTTGTGGAGAGTTACGGTGGACGTGTAGATCTTGTGCCACTTGTCAAAGGTGTATCTACTACAGGTATAATAGAGCGTATTAGAAAGGGGATGCGGTGAAGAATATAAAGACAAAGATAAGACAGAAGCTTCAAGAAAGTGCCTATGTAAAGCTTTTGCTTTTACAGCGATGTGCTAAGCCATTAGAAGATGCAGTGTCTGTAGTTATAACAGCCCTTAGG
>MHYJ01000147.1:3879-13246 GCA_001828445.1 Planctomycetes bacterium RBG_16_43_13 | reverse complement strand
AGAACTGCAGGGGCGGTTCTACAAAAATAGGAAGCCATTGCCCATTTTAGCGCTTACAACTAATACATCACTCCTTACCGCCGTTGGAAATGACTATGGATATGAAAAGGTATTTTCCCGTCAAGTAGAGGCGCACGTCAAAAAAGGAGATATAGTTATAGCCATATCTACAAGTGGCAATTCTCCTAATGTTTTAGATGCTATAAAGGTCGCAAATAGGCGAGGTGCGATTACCATTGGTTTGGGTGGTAGGACAGGAGGAAAGATGAAACATCTTGTGAAGCATTGTTTACTTGCTCCCTCTAATGATGTTGCTCGCATACAAGAGTGTCATACAACAATAGGTCATATCCTATGTGATGTAGTGGAGTCGGAGCTATTTAGGTAGCCATAATGAATAAGGTGCTCTTCCTTGACCGCGACGGCACAATCATAAGAGACAAAAACTTCATCTCTCTACCAGAGGATGTAGAACTTCTTCCAAAGGCAGCAGAGGGTATACGGCTCTTTAGAGAGATGGGCTATAAAATTATAGTGGTAAGCAATCAGTCCGGCATAGCAAGGGGATATTTTACAGAGGCAGATTGTGAGCGAGTAAATAAGAAGGTAACCGAGTTACTTTCTCAGGAAGGTGCTATCATAGATGGTATCTATTACTGTCCGCATCTTCCTGATGTGATAGTGTCCAAATATGCCATAGATTGTGAGTGTCGTAAACCCAAGACGGGGATGTTGTTGAAGGCGGCACGTGAACATAATGCAGATCTGACTAAATCTGTTGTTATAGGCGACTCTGCACGAGACATAGAAGCAGGGAAAGCAGTGGGTGCTATAACTATATTATTAATCGCTCGAGGTGATGATACTATCCCACCGACTGATTGTTATATAGCGTTTGATTTGGTAGAGGCGGCTGTCTGGATTAGGACGCTTACTCAATCTTGAATGTCTCTTTAGCGCCTTTCCACCATTCCTCCCATAGTTCTATTGCCTTTTGGTTTTCCTTAGTAGGGGCAAATATCTTATACCCGAAATTATTCTTTGTAACTTTGCTAAGTATGTCAAAGGCAATAATATTATAGACCTCTTTATCATTTTTAAGTGCATCTATCAGGATGGGAATTCCCGCCTTATTTTTACATTTTGTAAGTGCGTCGCCTACTATAAAGCGGAAGTAGCTGTCGTTATCATTTATGTATGGTTCAAGCTCTTTAGAGAGGACGTTATCGCGCACATTTCCTATTATACGAGCGGCTGATACTCGTAGTTGTTCGTCTTTCAACGCCTCTATCATAAATGTCTTTATATTTTCTGATGGTAGGCGGCTTATGGTCTCTTCTAACTTATTAGAAAGGTCTAAATCCTTTGTGCTTTTTGCCCTTAGAAGTAGTTCCCATAGATATGGTACAGCTATTTTACCTACTGAATCGATCTGCCTTGCCGCTTCTGCAGATGATACTTCATCCCGCTTTAATCTGCCTATAATTATGTCTACCTTTCTACCTGGCTCTGTAGGCGATATTGGTGTCTCTAAACTTGATTGCTTAGCAGTAATCTGTGCAATCTTTGTCTTGATTACTGCTATCTCACCCATAATTTCATATATCTTACTTTGCTCCTCTGTCTGGTTCTTTGTAAGCTGGGATAAGATGTTCTGGATATTACTAAGCTCCGTTTCCAAGTTGGATAGTTTCTTCTCCTGCTCCTTCTGCTTAGGTGATTCTGCACAGGCGGAGATAGATATAGCTGTTATTGCAACAAGAAGGATAAATGTATTTCTTAGCCACATATTCGCACCTCAGGTTTACCCTTTACAATTTTACCTATTACAACGGCTTTCTCACCGAGTTTCTGTAGCCGCCGTATTATAGATTTAGAGAAGAATGGGTCTACAATCATTATCATTCCAATACCCATATTAAAGACACGGAACATCTCTGCTTTTGGGACGTTTCCGCCTGCCTGTATAAACGAGAATATAGGTGGTATATGCCACGCTCCCTCGTATATCTCTGCTGTACAGTTTGATGGAAGTATGCGAGGTATATTTTCAATCATTCCTCCACCTGTTATGTTTGCAATTCCCTTTATAACCTTTTTTACCTTGTATCTCCTCAAAATGTCTCTCATCGGCTTAGCATATATGCGGGTTGGCTTTAGTAATTCCTCGCCAAGTGTGCATCCGAACTTATCAATATACTTATTATGCTCAAGGTTATTTTTTTCAAAAAGTATCTTTCTCGCCAGCGAATAGCCATTCGAATGAAGCCCACTTGAGTATATTCCGATAATTTCATCCCCCACTTTTATACTTTTGCCATCTACAATCTTTGATTTTTCTACAATACCAACAGCGAAGCCCGCCAAATCATAATCACCATTTTTGTATAGGTCAGGCATCTCCGCCGTCTCACCACCGAGGAGGGCACAGCCCGCTTGTTTACACCCCTCTACTATGCCGCTAACTATGTCGGATAGTATTGATTCACTTACCTTGTCAATAGCGATGTAATCTAAGAAAAACAAGGGAGATGCTCCCATTACGATTAGGTCATTTATACTCATAGCAACGAGATCTATACCGACGGTAGTATGCTTACCTACCATAGAAGCAACCCTGAGCTTCGTGCCCACTCCGTCGGTGCATCCTACGAGGATTGGATTCTTATAATTTCTCTCAAAAAGCTTTATTCCTCCAAGAGAATATAGCCCTGCAAATCCCCAGGGTTTTTCTATTACCGCAGGATCATATGTGCGGCGCATCATTCTGAGGACCTTGTCTATAAACTTATCCTTCGTCTCAGTATCTACGCCTGCGTCTTTATATGTTATTGATTCTGGCATAAAGCATCTAAGTACAAATTAGGAGCATCCACGTTTCTCAAGGACAAATTTATTTAGCTCATCCTCAACTGTAACAGGATATTTACCTGTGTAACAGGCAGTGCAGTAGTGGTTAGGAGGGTTTGATATCGCTTTTAGCATACCTTCCAAACTAAGATAACCTAAACTATCTAACCCCAAGTGATTTCGTATGCTTTCCACATCAGTATTTGCGGCTATAAGCTCTTTCTTAGTGGGAAAGTCGATGCCATAGAAGCAAGGCGATATAATGGGTGGACAACTTACGCGCATATGAACTTCTTTTGCCCCCGCCTCGCGTAAACTTTTTGCCCTCGACCGCGATGTGGTACCCCTTACTATGGAATCATCTATTACCACTACTCGCTTATCTCTCACAACATCCTCTACAATATTGAGTTTTATCTCCACATCCGAGTTCCTCGTATCTTGCGTCGGCTGTATAAACGTTCGTCCAACATAGTGATTGCGGATGAAACCACTATCGAATGGTATGTCAGATTCCTCTGCATAGCCGATGGCGGCTGAATTGCCAGAATCAGGGACTGCTATTACTACATCTGCTTTTACTGGATGCTCTTTCGCAAGCGTCCTTCCGAGTCGCTTTCTAACTTCGTGAACCATATCGCCGTTTATATAGCTATCGGGTCTCGAGAAGTATATGTGCTCAAATATGCAATAAGATGGCGTCGATTTAGGTGCTATCCTATCGCTACGTAATCCGTTTTGGTTTATATATAATATTTCACCTGGCTCTATATCTCGGATATACTCAACCCTTGTAAGGTCAAACGCACTTGTTTCAGATGCTACTACATAGGAAGGGAACAATCCATTGATGCGTCCCAGACAAAGTGGCCTAAAGCCATTTGGGTCTCGTGCGGCTACCATCTCAGTCGGCGTCAAGAATAGCAGAGAGTAGGCGCCCTTTATCATATTGAGACATTTCTTTATGGCATCCGGCTTACCTGCTATATTGGGTTTTGCGAGTAAGTGGACTATTAGTTCACTATCCATAGTGGTCTGGAATATAGAGCCCTGTGCCTCAAACTCTCTACGCAGGGTAGCGCTATTTACGAGATTGCCGTTATGGGCGACTGCAAGCATCCCATAGTGATAGTCCACCACGAGTGGCTGTGTATTAGTAAGATTGCTCGAGCCAGTAGTCGAGTAGCGAACGTGCCCTATTGCTGATGTGCTTTTTAGTCCGTCAAGTATCTCCTTTGTAAATACATCCGCTACGAGTCCCATCCCTCTATGATATATTAGTTTATCATTTTTTGATGAGCATATTCCTGCGCTCTCCTGCCCCCTGTGCTGAAGGGCATATAGTCCGAGATATGTAAGTTCAACTGCATTAGGAGCGCCGAAGACGCCGAAGAGCCCACACGATTCCTTTAGCACGCTCATACTTTTAGTTCTTTGCCATTATATCAAAACCATATGGCATAACAAGGTATATTTGCCTTTTGCGGTGTCTATAATGCTGTTATCTTATTTTCTTGTGTTTTATTTATTCGTTTGATATGGTTTCCATATAGTATGAGTGAACATCCCCTCCTCGCAGACAGATTAGCCAAAATAGAAATGTCTGGCATACGCCGCATCTTCGACCTCGTCCAAAATATGAAGGGTGCCATCGACCTTTCTTTAGGGCAGGCACACTTTGATGTGCCGGATGAGGTAAAGGATGCCGCAACTAAGGCAATGAAAGACGGCTTCAATCGCTATACCGTTACGCAGGGTATCCCTGAGCTACACAGTAAGTTAAAAGCGACCCTTACGAAGAAGTATAATATTAGTGTCGATAATATAATAATAACAGGCGGGGCGTCTGGCGGACTTTTTCTCTCGCTACTGGCTCTCGTAAATCCCGGCGACGAAGTTCTTGTTCCTGACCCATATTTTGTGTTGTATAAACACCTTGTAAATGTCTGCGGCGGTAAGCCCGTTTTTGTTGACACATATCCAAATTTTCGTCTCACTGCAGAGAATATCTGCAAGTGCATTACCCCTAAAACAAAGCTTCTCATATTTAATAACCCTGTCAATCCCACAGGCATTGCCTACACAGCAGAGGAGATAAAATCAATCGCTAAGGTGGCTAAAGAACACAACCTGCTTATTATATCCGATGAGATATACGAAAACTTTATCTACGACTTTCCGCACGAGCCGATGATGAGACATTATGATAATACGCTTCTGATAAGCGGCTTCTCCAAGACATACGGGATGCCCGGCTGGCGTATCGGCTATGCTATTGGGAATAAGGAGATTATAGATGCGATGTGTATGCTCCAGCAATTCTCATTTGTCTGTGCCCCTGCACCTGTCCAGAAGGCGGTCGTCTCTGCCCTTGATTTCGATATGAGTAAATATATCGCAGAATATAAGAGGAAGCGGGACTTTGCGTATCAGGAGTTAAAAGATACCTTCGAGGTAGTAAAACCGCAGGGGGCGTTCTATATATTCCCGCGCGTGCCCTGGGGGACTGACCAAGAGTTTGTGAAGCGAGCTATCGATAATAACGTCCTCATAGTGCCAGGTGGCGCCGCTTCCAACAGGAATACGCATTTCCGCCTCTCCTACGCCGCCCCTGACGACAAACTCGCAAAGGGGATAGGGATATTGAAGAAGATAGCGAAACAAAAATAGGATGTTTCTATGATGCAAGAAATCTGGGAATTTAAAGTAAGAGAGGTTTTTAATCCAGATTGTGATATTGCTGTTCATCTCTTACGGTTAATGGCTGGTTATAATGATACTATAACCGCTTACAAGTATTATTTGGAAGAAGTTAAAAGGAATAATAAAAGCAAGATATCTGAAACAGAGCAGGTATACTTTTTCAAGTTGAATTGTGGCCATTTATATGAAGCTATGCTTGCTTTTAGGGATTTAATGGATCTATCAGCCATCTCTGATATTTGTAAAATGATGGAAAAAGAAGGTAAGGAAGCTTACGAACAATTAAAACAAGACATAGGTAACGTAAACGGGTTCTTTAATACGAAACTAAAGATACTTCGTGATAAGATGGCAGTTCACTATGATAAAGAAGAATATGGCAAAAAGGATAAGATAGGTGGGTTTAAGAATGCCTTATCAGAGTTTACTAAGGAGGGATCTTGTATTATAGCCGGGGAAACGTATGGGGAAACAAGATTTATTGTAGCAGGCGACGTTATGATAAACATAGTAAAAAAGGAAGTAGAAGACTGCGGTAGGGTATCAGAATATACTAATTATCTTCAGCGGTTTGTATGCCATTTTTTCAAATCTTACTTGAAGTACTTTAAGTTGTCTGACAAGGTAAAGATAGAAAACTACAAATGCACCCATTCTCTGTCTTCATAACCCGCAAGATACCAGAGCCGGGTATCGAGCGTCTCAAGAGTTTTTGCTCTACAGTTGAGGTAAATCCTCACGATAGGCATCCTACACCGCAGGAGTTGAAAGAAGCGGTCGCAGACAAGGACGCCTTGCTCTGCATTTTAGCTGATAAGGTTGATGCAGACCTACTTGCCTCCGCTCCTCGCCTGAAGATAATCGCCACTATGGCGGCAGGATACGATAATATTGACCTCGCTGCCGCTCGCAAATGCAATATAGTCGTTACAAATGTTCCAGATGTTCTCACAGATGCCACTGCCGACCTGACGTGGGCGCTAATCCTCTCCGTTGCTCGTCGCATAGTGGAGGGTGATACCATTGCCAGAAAGGGCAGATGGGCATGGTCTCCTACCTTACTTTTGGGAGTTGACCTTGCGGGCAAAACGCTCGGCATCGTCGGCGCCGGCAGGATTGGTCAAGCGATCGGTAGAAGGGCACTCGGCTTCAAGATGAAGGTGCTCTACACTGCAAACAGCCACAAGCCACAATTCGAGAAAGAGACAGGGGCGAAGATGGTGGATTTGGAGCAACTTCTCCGCTCCGCCGACTTTATCTCGCTAAACTGCCCGCTCACGTCTCAGACGCACCACCTGATAGGAGAGAGACAATTCGCACTTATGAAAAAGTCCGTATTCCTCATAAACACCTCCCGCGGGCAGGTGATTGATGAAAAGGCACTCGTCTCCGCACTTAAAGAGGGACGAATAGCAGGGGCAGGGCTGGACGTCTATGAATTCGAGCCAGATGTCAGCCCCGAGCTTCTAACTATGCCGAACGTTGTCCTACTCCCACATATAGGCAGTGCCACTACAGAAACCCGCACAAAGATGGCTATAATGGCGGCTGAAAATATAATTGCTGTTCTTTCAGGTAAACCACCGCTAAATCCGATTAAGATATAGGTAGTTCAGGCACTTAGTAATTTATGAAGCCAGTATATAAACTCTTGTTATTTCTCGCTTTACCGCTCCTTTCTATGATTGCGTTTCTTCTTCGTCGATATGCAATGGTTGAAAATGTTTTACCTATATTATCTGTTATAACGGCGATTTATTCTGCTATTGTTATTACCTATTTTGTCGTTATCAATCGTGGACGGTGGGAAGAGTGGGATAGGATGAAGGGGCGGCTCAAGTTGCTGGAGTTGTCTGCTCGCCAGTCGGCACAACAGCAACTGGAACTTCAAACAAAGGTGGACTTCCTCTCTGCGGAGCGAGAGATAGCGTTAGTCCTCAATGAAAATGTTGCGTTTAGGACAATTCTTGAGAAGGTGCTGGAAATAACAGCAGACCTATTTGGCGGGAAGGGGAGAGAAGAGATAGCAATATATTTTAGAGATAGTGAACATGGAAATGGTGCTCCAAAGCATTTAGTCCCACGTGCAATCAGGAAAAATGGTAAGACGTTCTTCGATAGCGAAGCAGAGACAATATTGGCTCAAGACCCTCTTGTATATGCTGTTCTCGAACACGCTCGCTCAATTTATACTGCGGATGAAGATAGATTGAATATAATAGTGCCGCTTGCGGCTGATAGAGAATTACTCGGTGTTTTGAAGATAGCATTGTCTCTCGACGGGGATAGGGAAGAACGGACGGATAGAATGAATCGCCTCACACCGCATATAGAGGAATTCGCCAAGTTCATAGCCCTCGCCGTAAAGACGCCTGATTTATATACGCGGGCAGTGGAGGATGGGTTGACGAAACTCGCCACGAAACGCCACTTCCTTACACAGTTGACTACCTATTTCGATTCAGCAAAACGATACAGTGAACCGCTCTCACTCATAATGCTCGACATAGACCACTTCAAAAAGATAAACGACACATACGGACACCTTGCCGGCGACGCTGTCCTAAAGACGGTGGCGGACGTTATACGGAAAAATATAAGACATACAGGCGACACCGCCTACAGCGGATATCGCTACGGTGGAGAAGAGCTAACAGTAATATTGCCTAAGGCGCCGCTTGCTAAAGCTATGGACGTAGCAGAGCGGCTCCGTCGAGCAGTGGAGGAGAAAAAGATTACCACTCTTGATGGTGACCACATAAAGGTAACCATAAGTTTAGGCATTGCAGAAATGAATGGCGATATTCATGGCCCTCAACAACTCATAGCGCGGGCGGACGAGGCACTCTATAAGGCAAAGGAAAGTGGCAGAAACAAGGTTTGCACTGTAAATTAGTAGAGATAAGTTTCTCAAACTGAATATTGACAAATACATCAACTTTGTAGATACTCTGGAGTTATGAAGGCACCGATATCGAGAATTGCCAACTTGTTTTGCGATGAGCCGTATCGTCTCTTTTTCCCGCTTGGCGTTCTTATTGGGTTAGTCGGCGTCAGCCAGTGGTCATTCTATGCACTCGGATGGCTCGAGAAATATCCCGGCGACTCTCATCCATCAATTCAAATTCAGACATATATGGCATCTTTTGTCCTCGGCTTTATGCTCACGGCTCTACCTCGCTTCGCCTCTGCACCTCGGGCGCGCGGGTGGGAAGTTCTTACGTTCCTTATATTGATACTTGTTATCTTCGGTTCTCTTATCTTTAACCAACGTGTAGCCGCCGAGATATGTTTTATCGGCTGGCTCGTGGCACTTGCATCCTTTGTAGCGATTCGGTTTCTCAACCGCACTGCCCCAGCCGTCGGCGTCGGTCCTCCCACAAACTTTGTATGGATTCCTGTTGCTGTAATTACTGGTATTACGGGGAATGTGCTGCTTATTTTAGGGCAGTTAGAGCTTGCACCCGGCTGGACTATAGGCGTCGGGAAGCCGATGGCGGAGCAGGGATTTCTCCTATCCATTGTCGTGGGGATAGGTGGATTTTTAGCTCCACGTCTGATGGGGATTTATAAGATGCCGAAACCGTCCGAGATTCTATCACAGGGTATTGTATCACGTTCCCGCATCTACGGTGTAATCATTCACTTAATTGCGGCTGTGCTACTCTTCAGTAGTTTCTGGCTGGAGGGGTTGGGGGTGACTTTCTGGGGCTATCTGTTGCGGGCTGTGGTTGTAACAGGCGAACTCGTATGGAATAAGGCGATTCCATTCCCGCCGAAGATGTCCGGAATATACGCCTGGCTTTTGTGGCTT
>MHYJ01000147.1:3479-3870 GCA_001828445.1 Planctomycetes bacterium RBG_16_43_13 | reverse complement strand
ATGGTCGCACTTGGTTGTTGGGCTCAGATGCTCTTCCCTATCTACAGGAAGGAGATGTTGCACTTAGTATTTATTGGCGGGTTTAGCTTGATGGCTTTCTCAGTGGCTACGGTCGTAACGTTGAGCCATAGCGGAGAGGCGAAAGCACTCCAGCGTCAACTCTGGGCGCTGTGGGTTGTAGCAGTCGGACTGGCGGTAGCACTGGTGCTAAGGGTAATATCAGGGCTTCCAATTGATATAGGCATAAACTATTTTACTATATTAGGCATTGCCGCAGGGTTCTGGACCGTAGCGGCGGTGCTTTGGTTATGTTTTATCTCTCCAAAGGTTCTGCGGGTTCCTAATGTAGGTGAGTTCGAACGTCAGCACGAACTCGCCAAACAGCGATTGT
>MHYJ01000147.1:1431-3469 GCA_001828445.1 Planctomycetes bacterium RBG_16_43_13 | reverse complement strand
GTAAAATAAAACCCCTTTTACTGTTGTTTTGACTTATATATAATCAAAAAATATGACCATCCACGACCGCATAAATCAGCTCACCAGTCGTTTAGCGACCGAGCCGCAATATCCATCACAGGGCCGCACCGTTTTCATAGATTTAGAGCATCAGAAAACGATTACTGCCTATACACCTCTCAATGTAGTGCGGACATTTTTAACAGGACGAGGTGGTAATATGTTTTATCTCTATAACCTCCTCGACCCAACGCTTGAGCCCCTTGACCCTCAAGTCCCCCTGATTTTTGGTGCTGGGATTCTGACAGGGCTCGTGCCGAGCGCCGCACGCGGGAACGCTACCTCGTGGTCTCCCGAGACGAGGGTTATTATGGACTCTAATGCAGGCGATTATTTCCCGTCCTTCCTAAAACTAAATGACATCGACCACCTCATTATCTACGGCTTGCCTACGGAGTGGACGATGCTCGTTATAAAAAAAGGCGAAATCACATTTCACAGTGCGAAGAAATATTTGGGTCTGGACAATATAGACCTGCGCCATCAGGTTGCAGAGGATTTGGACGGCATCTGGGTGCGCAATTTGGCGATGGTGAATATTACACGTGCAGGAGAGAATTTGGTCAAGACAAGCGGTATAATGGCTGGTCCGAAGTCCATCTTTGCCCGTGGTGCCACAGGTGCGAAAATGGGCTCTCTACGTCTAAAAGCGGTCGTAACGGATGGCGTAATAAACTATAACCCCAAAAGTGCTAAGGGTGAGGATATTAAACCCTATAATCGACACATTGCGGAGACGCTTCTTGAGACCAGTGTCGTCAAAAATGCCCTCAGCAAGCGGGGGACACCATTCCTCTACAAACCCAGCCGTCTGCTTGGAGCGATGGGAACGTTTAACCATCAGGAGACGACTTGGACGGATGCACTCGACGCAGAGAATATCGACCCTTATCGTTCCGGTATGGCAGGGTGTTTCCGCTGTCCTGTGAACTGCCGTCCGCTGAATGACCTCAAGCAAGAGGGCAAGGGCGACCGCTACGACGCAGGCGACGGTCCTGAATATGTAACTCTGGGCAAGTTCGGACCTGATATAGGTATTAAAGACCCAAAGCAGGTGATTCGCCTCAACAATATCTGCAACGACCTTGGCTTCGATACCGCATCTATGGGCTCTACTATTGCTTGGGCGATGGAACTTTTTCAGAGAGACATCATAAACAAAAATACCACAGGTGGGTTGGAACTCGAGTGGGGGAACGCAGAGTTGGTCGAGAAACTTCTCTTCATAACTTCTCGTCGAGAGGGCTTCGGAAATGTTTTAGCGGAGAGTGCATCCGCGGTTGATGCGGGCTATTATCCCAAAGAGGCATTAAAATATCGTATGGCGGTGAAGGGCTTGATGCAGAGCGACCCGCACGACTCACGCATCTTGAAGGGCTTCGCATTAGGGCTTGCCGTCGCCACCCGCGGTATGGACCATCTGCGAAATCGCGTTACACTCGAAATCAACGCCAAGATTAATGACGATCCTGCTTATAAGACGAAACTTTATGGTGGTAAGGTTAGTGGTGAGCCAAATAGTTATGAAGGCAAGGATGTCGCCGTCCGCGCCTGCGAGAATATATTTGCAGTAGGAGATGCAGTTGGGATGTGCCGCTTCACGACGAAACTTTTTAACAGCCCAAATCTCCCTGGCTATGAGGAGTTCGCACAGCAGATTGAGAATTTGACGGGGCTAAAGTTTACGGAGAAGGAGTTGGACGGGGTAGGGCTGAATATTATGGGTTTGGAGCGGCTCATCAACCACCGTTTAGGTATTAGTAGAAATGGCGACACACTGCCTGAGAGATGGTTTGAAGAGGAGATTAAGGTTGGTCCTTATAAAGGAGAGAAGATTGACCGTAAGGAGTTTGAGAATATGCTCGACCGCTTTTATCAGATTAGTAAGTTGGACAAGAATGGGCTTCCACGTTTAGAGTGGAGAAAGGAGTTGACAAAGGTGGTTAAAGGATTCTGCATTACAGTCAAGATGCCTGAT
>MHYJ01000147.1:0-1263 GCA_001828445.1 Planctomycetes bacterium RBG_16_43_13 | reverse complement strand
CAGACACTACTCAAAAGCGGTGACGAAGTAGAGATAGTTACTATGTTCGGCGGGGGATAGGTCGCTACTATCTGAAGAATAGCAGGAGAAAGCATTATGCCGTATGTGATGACTACAAATGAAGCTATAATAGTTAGTTTCCTCACAGGTGTTATCTTAACATCAATCGGTGCGGCATTGATGCTTTTTTGAGGATGTGGACCTTATGTCCCCCCCTATATAATCTATTATACCAGTGGTGTTGTTACTTCTGTAGGAACTATTGCTGTATCAGCTATGCACATTGATTCGAATTTTCCCTTCAATATTGCAATGGTTTGCGTAGTTAACGGAATACTTTGTTCTGTAGTAGGGTATTTAACAGTTCTTTTGTTTAAGAATATTTCATGGAAGAAGCTTGCGGTTATAGTTGCCCTTACTTTTGTGCTTATCGGAATAATAACATTTGAGCTGACTTATTCCCCCCATATTGATATTTGATGTTGTACTATGTTTGGTAATAAATAGGGTCAGCAACCATTTTTTGACAACCCCGCAAATTATCGAGACATAACCTCTGTCCCGCCCGCCCCATCCTTTGTTTCCTCTTGATTGTCTACTAACCGCATTGTAAAATGACTGTTGTTATGAGTATAGGTATTATTATATGTATGAGAATAGAGTTTTTTATTCAAATAAAAAAGTAAAGTATTTTTGGAGCACTTATTTGCTTAAGCAAGCTTGGAAAAGCTTTGCAAACAGGCAAAGAATTAACGAGAAGAGGTATACTCACGGCATTTTAGATTTGAATAACATAGGCGTTTTATTTTCTGAGCGAATAAGAAATAACTGGGGAAGCAGAAGTAAAGACTTTGTTTATGGTTACTGTACCGAAGAAGATATACGTCTCAAGTTAGCTTCTGAATTATCTAGGTTTTCGAGGTGTCAAATTCATGGCCAAGTCCATATTAGGGGAATAAGAAACGTTAAGAAATATAGTCGCAAATCACGGAGTTTTTCTAAATTTCCAGATCTGTTCTTAATTGTTCTAAGGAAGAAAGAACGGGGTACTTACACCAAAGAAAAAAACATTGAGAGTGCTGCTATAGAAATAAAGTATTTTGAGTCTGGATGGAAGAAGAGAGAATTAAGGCTAGTTATTGCGGAAGATTTAAAAAAGCTTAAAGCCTACCAGAGGAAAAAATCATTGCCGACAGTTGACTGTGGTTATTTCTTTTGCATGGACGAGTCTGGTTATGCAGAAGCTATTTTGTCAGAATTATT
>MHYJ01000146.1:23492-25006 GCA_001828445.1 Planctomycetes bacterium RBG_16_43_13 | reverse complement strand
TAGATGCTTCGTAAAAGAAAAGGAGAAAGGTATGAATAAGCGGATATTGTTTTTTGCGGTGTTAGCTGTAGTTTTGGTAGCGGTAGTAACTGTAAACGCAACGGGTAATGAAAACAGGGTGTCCGAGAAGGTAGATAAGTTTTTGGAGACGCGGCTTAAACAGCTCGACGCAGACATAAATGATATTATAGCTGATGAATTGTTGAGTGTTAATAAGGTTGATAAAAAGGGGCTTAGTAAAGATGTCTCTTCAGCACTTGACATAATAACACCGGAACTTCTTAGGAAGCACGAATTTTATTTGGCGAGCGACGAACTTGAAGGTAGGGGAACGGGATATCCCGGCAATGACAAGGCAACCGAGTATGTAGCAGAGCAGTTCAAGAAAGCCGGCTTGAAACCCATAGGTGATAATAATACATACTTCCAGAATTTTACAGTGGGTAAATTAAAGACAAGAAACTGTGTTGGGCTGTTAGAAGGTTCTGACGACAGGTTGAAAGATGAAATTATAATTATAGGTGGGCATCACGACCACGTGGGCAAGAAAGGGCAGAAGAATGGAGGACAGGCAGGCGGAGTTATTGGCAATGATGAAATATGGAATGGTGCAGATGATAACGCATCTGGCACATCTACCGTGATGGCTGTAGCGAAGGCGTTTGGTGAAGGGAATATACGTCCCAAGAGGGGCATATTATTTATGACCTTTAGCGGAGAGGAGTTAGGGCTGCTTGGTTCACGGCACTATGCTAAGAACCCGATATTGCCGTTAGAAAAGACAGTAGCGATGATTAACCTCGATATGGTTGGTAGAAACCCTAACGTCGCAGTAGGGATATCAGGCATATCGTCATTCAGCGATTCGGATGTAATTAAGGATTTATTAGAAAAAGAAATTAGTAGAACAGGGTTGAAGGCAAATATACAAGACGGTATAAGTGGTTTTTGGTTAGCGAGCGACCAAGCGTCTTTTACTGCGAAGGACGTTCCGGCACTGTTCTTCTTTGCAGGCGGTCATAAGGACTATCACCACGTAACCGACCATCCTGAGAAGATAGCATATAATCATATGACTTTAGTAGGTAAGACAGTTTTTCTCCTTATAAATGATACGGCTAATAAAGATAAGGTTCCTTCGATTGCCGCTGACTTTAAGAAGCAGTTGGGTGGTATGGCAAGAGGAGGTGGGCGAGGTGGTATGCGGCTTAGCATCCATCCCTCTTATGACGGACTTACTGAAGATGAGCGTAAAGAGCTTGGTCTGAAAGAAGGCGAAGGTGGTCTAAAGGTTGAGACGGTTATGGAGGATGGTGTTGCACATAAGGCAGGTATGAAAGATGGCGATATAATAGTCCTTTTGGATGATAAGACACTTGATGAGGAAAGCCCTATGGAGACATTACAAAAGTTCCTCGGTAGCGTGAAAAAAGGGAAGGACTATGAAATATTGGTAGTGCGGGACGGTGAGAGAAAAACGCTGATAGTTAGATGGGAAGAGAAAGCACAATAAT
>MHYJ01000146.1:14548-23425 GCA_001828445.1 Planctomycetes bacterium RBG_16_43_13 | reverse complement strand
ATGTTTGTATATTTTTATTTTTGAAAGGAGGTTTGTATGAGTAGATTTGGTTTTAAGGACTTGGTCTTCAGTGTAGTGATGTTCACATTAGGGATGGGGTTTGTATTCTCATATATGAGATATGATACGTTGGTGAAACAGATGCAGTCGCTCGAAAGTAAAATGGATACTTTAGCTAATAAGCCGGTTGCAACGGGTAATCTTCCACAACAGCAGTATTTACAGGCGATAGAGACGCGCCTAAATGAACTCGAGAAGGTGCAGGATTTGAATAATGAGAAGCTCTCATCTATCTCAAAAGATAGTTCAAAAGCCCAAGGTGAGCAGACATCTCCTAATGGAGCAGGTGCTGGCGGCATCGTTGAAGATGATAAATTAAAAGAGATAGTGAAGAAACAAGTTGAGCAGTCGCGCGCAGAGGAAAGGGAAAAAAGAAATCAGGATTGGGGTGAACGTATGAAGGTAGAGGGGGTAGCTATGGTGGAGAAAGGAATAGGGACACCACTTACAGAAGCACAAAAGGAAGCCATAGCTCCGTTCTTTACAGATTATTCAAAAAAGACACAAAACATTTGGTGGGAAAGTGGTAGAGACGAGAGCGGTAAGGTTCTTACATATGACGAGAAGGTTAAAAGGTCGGATGAGATAAGGGCAGAAATATATGCTAAAATGAAGATGTCTCTAACGTCGTCTCAGGCACAGCAGTTTGACAACTGGATTAAGATTCGAAACGAGAAACGTAGCAAGAATGAAGAGGTCGAAGGCACAGGTCCGCTACGTTGGTTCTAAAAGTGGTGGGTAATAGCGAATAAGTTCCTGTAAACAAGGGACTTACAGAAATTGTTACTTAAGTAGCAAAATCCCCGCTAAAAGCTATAGAACTGTATAAGCTCCTATCAATCAGGGACTTATGTAGGTTTAGTGGTAGTTCGAAAAACCACTGAACCGCTCCAAATCGCCTTTAGAAGCTCGAAAAATGCGCGTAGAAGCCAATTTACGGGGTCAAAAAGTGGGGAAACCGCTGTTACTCTCGTTTTTTACGCTTCTTCGAGGTCGGGTGGTATCTTGGTCGGTTTGACCATTCGGAGTTCAGCTACCACGCATTTCTACGCTTCTACGGGGCATTCTAAAGATATGCTTGGTATAAAAACGGGGGGGTTAGTTTCCGTAAACCTCTACAGAGTTCTTTTTATCCAGAAATAACCTATTCCTGTATGTGTTAAACGGAGAAGAGGAGTTATTGGGAGTTGTGGTTAGTTCGAGGTATTTGAACGTTCCCTTCCGTTTGTCGTATATGAATGCAAGCGGCTTACCTTCACTCCTTCCGGTTAGTGCGAAGGTCTCCTGCCCGGTGTAGAATTTCTCATAAAAATCTCGCTGGTTAGGTGCCGTCTCATCCCATAAAATAAGTTTATCCTCTTCACCATCCATATCATACGCAGTTATGAATGCCCTTTGTAGAGATGGTTTTGCATTCGCATAGTTATATATAAAAAGGACATTATTTTCGTCCATTACGCAACTGTTTATATTAGCATTAGCCAATATCACTCTGCCGTCTCGTAGTTTAGGGTCGTAGCCCCTCTTGCCGCTGTCTGCCTTCCAAACTATTATCTTGTCTGGCGGCATAACAACTGATATGTAGTCCTTACTGAATGCAATCTGGTATATGTTCTGCTGGCTTCTTTCGAGTTCTGATGCCCAGAGTTCCGGTGATTTGCCATCTTTTAACTGGCTACCAAGTTTAATAACATGCAAAGAGTAATTACCTTTATTTCTATCAACTGCTATGTAGAGAATCCTCCCGTTTACTCTGTCAAGTTTGTAGGTAACAAAATTCTCTATTACGTCTTTATACTTTTGTCTGCCATTTTTAGCATCAAGTAGTAATATATTTAGAGCGTATTGTCCCCTGTTGCTATCAAGGGAGATATAGGTAACTGAGGCGTAATTTTGTCCGGTGGTTATACTGAATGGCTCACCAAGATTACTCTGCTGTGGGATATTCTGTGTATTAGGCATTGATAGTCCCCTTGTCCATAGCACCTTGCCTGTATCGTTGTCGAGATATATAAGCTGGAGGTTAAATATAAATAATTTATATGCCACATTCTTCTCAACTGGTCTTATTAATGTTTCTGTTTTTGTTGGTATAGGTGTCTTTGCCCGTAGCAATAGTAGTATTCCATCATTCGCCGGGTGTATAGACGAAATGTTTGCATTAGCATCTACATCCGTATATTCCCACTTTACCTTACCGGTATTTATATCTAACAGTAGAACCTTGCTTGGATATGCTACTGCGAGCGAGTAGTCGCTTGTGAATGCCGCAGATACAATCTTATCCATCGGCACAGGTTGGCTTCCTATTGTTACCTTCTTTGTAAATTTAGATGTTCCTAAAATTGCGAGCGTAATTTCATCACCCGGTTTGGATTTTTTAATAAGGTCAGTAAATTCTTTTGCGCCCATTTTTTCTCCGTTTACTGCGGTTATTATATCGCCTTCGTAATTGAATCTGGGGTCCTTGCCTCTCAGATGTTGTTTCTTGGCAGGGGAGTTAGGTTGAACGGATGTTATCTTTATATTCCCATCTGCAGTTTCCTCTATAGTTGCTCCAAGGTATCCTTCGCCATCAGGGACGCTGGTGTATTTCCAGACCGTCTTTTTCTCCGCCATATCTATTGTCTCTACGTAAGAGCCGTCTGTGAATAACTCTATATTTTTATCGAGGGTAGGCGGCACTGTGCCGCTTGGCATAAGTGGAACATATAGAGTTCCTGCACCTCCTGTCTTCGGTAACTCGCTCAGTTTATTTAATGGAAGCTTGAGAGGTATATTTATCTCTGAAATCTTCTCCTCTGCAACTTTTATCTTTTTATCTGCAAATGCAGTAACACTCTCGCCTGTTGATGTGATTATCTTGTCGCCGATTTCCTCCTTTATAGTTTGAAGTTCTAACCTAAGCGTCTCGTAGTCCTTCATCTCCTCTAATATTGTTGCTATAGCGTAAGAGACCTCGGCGTCGCCTTCCCCATATCGTTGTTTAATCAATCTCAGTAGCGATAGAGATACTTTTAGATTACCTTGTTTTTTATGATACGATGCTAACTTGTTTAAGGCGGTCTTTGCGGACTGGCTATTAGGATACGTTGATACAACGACTTCGAGAGCGGTAGTATCATTACCTGCCTCCTTTAGTTTCTGTAATGCCAGATTCTCATATTTAGTGTAGATGTCTTTCCCCTTTTCCTTGATAAGTCCGCTTATTTTCTCGAACGAACGTAACCTAACGTCATAGAGCAAGTCCTTATCCTCCCCGTCCTTCTCGCTATACCAACTGCCTTCACATTTTTCTATTATTTCTTGGTAATTGTCAACTGCGTTTTGCCACTCTTCCTTTGCTTCATACGTCTCTGCGATACTCACAACCGCATCAGCGAGCGATTGTGTGTTATATGAATATGATTTCGCAAGTGTGAAATAGTCAATTGCTTTATTAAGGTAGTTATCCTTTCCTCCTGCAAGTTTCTCGCCTAACCGCATATAGCTATAATTTATATTTGCCCTTGCTTGCGTTATCTTATCTTTATATTCTGTGAAGCCATTTGTGAAGCCGAGATACTTCAGGTAATACGTTACAGCTGGTTCAAATTCTCTGTTGTCCAATAACAGATTGGCAAACTCGAGCACACCCTCTAAATTAGGTGGGTCTGCGTTAACTCTGCCGGCATATTCTGATGTTATGGTCTCTATATTTGTGTATGATGTTGCTGAATTTGGGGAGACGGTGATTAGATTACTGCCGGCAAATAATACATTTCCATAATCACTTATATCCTTCCACTCCTTTATATCACCGACTATTTTGTTTAGCAAGGTGTCGAATATTACAAGCCCTTTGTCAGATGGTATGTAGACAAAACCATTGCGCGATATACTACGTCCTAATCTGCCTACTGACACGGTTTCTGAGGATTGACCTTCTGATAATCTTAATATCCTGATTTTGTCTGATGTGAGGGTGGCTACATCATCTACTACGTTTATAAGATACTTCATATCTGGCTGTTCGGGATTGTGTAGCAATGCACCGCTGTTTTTGTCGTAGACAAGCAGTGGGTGCGCATCCTGTGGCAGGCAGTATATTTTACCGTTATATACTACGGGATAGTTAGGTGGTCTATTGTAATAACTGCCTCTACTCGGTTTTTTATATTTTGTAAGCCATATTATGTTGCCGTTTGCCTTATTTATTGTGCATACTACGCCTGTATTTGTGAGACAAACAAGATTACTGCCGCCATCTGTGAGGAGAGTTATACTTGCATAGTTACCTCTGGAATCATAGTTATAATATTGTCCGCTTACCAGAGATGATATGAATGTAAGCCAGAGCAGTTTGCCCGTTCTCTTATCCAGTGAGCATACATAGGACTCCTGCTCTCCGGAGAGAGAGGTAGATATTCCTACGAATACAGCATTATCAGTTACTACTGGGTGTGTGGAAAATGTAAAGTTACTGTCCCTTATTTGATTGTCTATTTCATCACTTGTCTCTGTGCTCCATTGTAATTTACCGCTTACTGTATCAATCGCCTGTATTATGTTGGGACCTTGCACCCTATAGTTATAGTTGCGGTTTTGCTCATTTGGTTGGTTGTCCTTCTTTTTAGAGTAGAGGTTTATATAAACAGTCCTATTATCGACTGCACATCCAAGTAGAGCGGGATATACCCTTCTACCGTAGGCATCAATTGATTGATACATATCAGATGATGTCTTATCAGGATATTTCCAATAAACCTTGCCACTTGCAGGGTCGAATGCCACTACCGTTGTCCCATTTTGGTAGAATACATATTCCTTTTCCCCGTATTTGGCATAGGTAGGGATGTAGGGATAGTCGAGTGATTGGTCTTGTGGGTTACCTCTGCCATCTTCCAGCATAAAAACACCGCCTCTTCTGAAAACTGCTGCCCTGCCTCCTCCTAAGAATACTCTTTCTTCGTTAGATGATGTGTCATTATTAGATGCTGAACTTTCCTCTCTGAATAAGCTGTTAATAGTCCATCTCTTGATATCGTTTTGCAATATTACCTGCCCGTTATCCTTTGTATAAGGTGCGGATATATCAGGGACTAATGAGTTTGTAGTGTTCTGGGTAAGGTCTGCTTTATTAATGTTCTTTATATCTGACAAAAACTCCTTTATGGTTAGTGTTCTGTCTCCTATGTTTATGGTGCCGTTGATATTGTTGGCGTATTCCTCAAGTTCATCTAATCCTGCCACATTACCTGTTATCCTATACGCTACAGCTATCTTTGCCACCACAGATGACAGAGGCACTTTTGGTGCGGGATAGTATTTTATGAGACGGTTCCAATATAGAATAGCCGTATCCAGGTTGCCCTCTTCGAAGTATACGTTGGCAAGATGGTCAATTGCCTCATCTATGTTGGTAGCGAAGAAGTATTTATCAATTGTCTGGGATAATAAAGTTAGGTCCCTCTCCTCGATTGCCCTCTTAAATTGAGCCGATGCCTTCGCATCATATTCAAATCTATATACATCTATTGCTTCTTGTGGTAGTTGGCTTATCTTCTGTAGGACAAATTCCGCAGTGCTTACCCATTTATTGGAGTCAATCTTACAAACCTCGTGAGGATATTTTGTAGCGACCTGTAGATACAATTCTATGGCATACTTCCAGTCATTTTTATCCCCTGCCGCCTTTGCGCGCGCCAGAAGCTCCTTACTCTTTGTATCCTCTAAATAAACAGAGCCGATATTTTCATCATCCTGAGCAAGCGGCTTCAGATACAGAAGATTGAGCGAGCACAACGTTATAAGGGAAATACATTTTATAGTAGTTCTGAGATACGTAAACAATCACCTCCTATTTATATTGCCTGAGTTTAGCCAATATTACAGCTATTTCGTTATGGGCTTTTTGTGTTTGTCTCACTGTTAGTAACCCCTCGCTGGATAACTCTATAGACGCATTTGAATTGCTATCCCATTTACCATCCGCCGTGTTTTGCTTTATTATTTCAACGATGTTGTCTGGGGTTAGTAGTTCATTGTCGTCAGCAGGTGTAATTACTATTCCACCTCCACTCCTGCCGGGGACAGCACTTGGCGGCGGTTCTATAGTAACATGTGGGCCTGGGAAATCGTGTAACTTTACTAATAGGTCTTTTATATCATAAATCTTCAGCGTAACTTTCTTCTCCGCATCTTCTTTAGGAACTATCATTAATACTCTATCTTTATATGTTGCAGTCAAATCCTTGTTGCTTAATATGAGTTTTAGAGCCACCTTCAATGTTATATCATTTAGTTTCATAGTGATTTTATTGTTCTCGCCGAGCTTCTCGATTGCCTTTTGGTCTATCACTATATTCAATCCACTAAAGTCCCTAAGATAATCTATGATGGATTCAAGCGATTGGTCCTTAAAGTCAAATGACACTTTGGTGCTGTCGAGCTTATTCATTATTTCTTGTTTTTCTGGGTCGTTGGTGTTGCCTTCTTCCTGTGCGATAACCCCCGTCGGTATCAGTGATATCAATAGTGCTATTGCTATCTTTATGGATGTCTTCATATAGTTCTCCTTCCAAAAAGTATTATACACTACATCTACGTATTCTTCAATATATTAGACGTTTGAAACTGCAGTTAGATTGCAATTTTAGCTGAAAATCTTCGTCAAGAAAGGGCAAACTACTTTTCGTTAGTAACAGTTATTTTAAGCAGGAGCCCTCTAAACTCTGTCTTGGATTTTAGCGGTATGCCGAGCGTAGAAATACACTTGCTCCCTATTTTTGTATTTACCTGAACCTTTTCCTGTTTGCCGATAACCTTTTTGACAAGTTGTGGTATGCCTGGGTCTATAGAAGAGAAATTTAGCTCATCTACATCGTGCATTACCATACTTTGCAACGTCTCGCCGAATAGTTCTAATGCGGATTTGTTGAATAATATAATCTCGCCGCCCCTATTTAAGCCCAACATAGCGGATGTCTCGTTCTCGAATATCTCTTGGTATAGGCGTAAACTCGTAACCCATAGGGAGAGTTCATCATTCTTTTTACGTAACTCTTCAACTGTCTCCTCGAGCTTTTCGCTCTTTTCCTCTAATTCTTGGGAGTATGAGAGTAGTGTCTGGTCCTTACGCTCTATGAGTTTTATAAATTGAGTGGCGGCGGCTTTGGTTTTTTCTGTAGCGTCTGATGTGGTCTCGCCGAGGTGGGCTATCTTCTCCTCGAGCTCGAAGACCCGTTGCTTCAGCCGTCTATTCTCGGATATGAGTTCCGATAATGTGCTATCCTCGTTAATGGTTCTATCCTCCTACTTTTCTATAGAACTCCACCTCTGTTTGTCCATATTTGCGTTGGTCTGCGAGCGTTAGTCCAGAAGGTTCTCTCTCAAAGCCATTTTTCGCTCTGTGTTCTACGATGAACAGTGTATTCGCATCAGTAACACTGCACGCCGTCATCTCTGAAAGAAGATTAGACAATTTATTATTCCTCACAGCATCCACAAAAAAATCATACGGTGGAGCAATGAATATTATATCAAACTTGAAATTAGTTTCAACTAAAAATGGAACTATAGAGAAAACATTTTTTTTGATAACCTTAGCCCTCGCCTCAAAGCGGAGGGTCTTTATATTTTGAGCGATTGCTTTTACGCACGGTAGGGCGCTATCTACAAATATGCAGTAGTTAGCAGACCTACTCAATGCCTCCAGCCCTAAACTGCCGCTTCCTGCAAAGAGGTCGAGGACATTTTTGCCCTCAATCCCGTTTGAGGCAGCAAGAATATTAAAGATAGAATTTCTGACGCGCGATAGGGCAGGCCTCGTAGCAAGCCCTTTTCTACTGTAAATCTTCCTTCCTTTAGCAATCCCGCCTGTTAGTCGCATTCTTATTCTCCGAACGTTGACTTCTTATGTAATATATGATGGTAGTGCTGGGCGAATCTATGCGCCTCGTCCCTCACATACATTAAAAGCCGTAGTCCCATAGATGTCTTGTCAACCTTTATCTCTGTAGCACCTTTACTTGCTGTGTAGAGAAATGGCGTCTCCTCCTTCTTCGCAAGCGAGAGGAGGAATGGGAGCCGTATGTTTATTCTCGACAGTTCCTCTGCCGCAGAGTTCAGATGCCCTACGCCGCCGTCTATCAATAAAACATTTGGTAATTCCTCCTTCTCTTTATTCGACGTATTGAATCTCCTATTTACTACCTCCCTTATCATAGCATAGTCGTCTATTACGTTGACCGTTTTAATCTTAAACCGCCTGTAGCCGCTCTTGAATGGTATCCCATCTACAAATGTAACGAGTGAGCCGACCGCAGATGTTCCTGCTATATTAGCTATATCGATGCCCTCTATAGTTCTTATTCTGGATTGCGAGCCGAGTATCTTTGTCAGGTTGTCTATGCACACCTTCGGCTCTATAGGAGTCAGGTCGCCTTCTATATAACTATTCTGTAGGGAGTGTTTTGCTAAACTTTCTAATGCCTTTATCTGGTCTCGTATTTGTCCTGCCCTCTCATATTCATATCTTTTAGACGCCGACCGCATTTTACTTTTTAGTTCCGTGATTAACTTGTCTTTATTACCTGTGAGGAGTTGTCTGAATGATTCCATATCAGCCGAATAGTCCTCTTTGGCAATCTTATCAGCGCAGGGGGCGGTGCAGCGGCTGATGCTATAGAGGATGCAGGGTCGGAAGAATCTCCTTTTATCATCATCATCACTTATTGTGAGGTTGCACGTGGCGAACTTGAATATCCTTTGGAATAACTTCACCGCCTCGTGCAGGTTATTCGCATCCGTAAATGGCCCATAGTATTCTGCATTGTC
>MHYJ01000146.1:13054-14314 GCA_001828445.1 Planctomycetes bacterium RBG_16_43_13 | reverse complement strand
GGCGATTGGAAATATGAACTAACGCGATTGCGTAGGTTCTTCGCCTTGCCGACATATATTACCTGCCCCTTGGAATCCTTCATCAGATATACGCCCGGCTGCATCGGCAGAGAGCCGATTTTCTCCCTTAACTCCTCGTATGGCATAGGTTCTATTATACGACTCCTACGGGAGTTTTTCCAATACTTCGCTGATGTGATTTCTTGCTTGACAGGTCTTATTCCCACTTATATAATTTAAGGTATGGCTATAATATACAGACCCAATCGCATCCGCAGGTTTATAAGCCCTGCGATGGATAAGGCGCAGGCATTGCAATCCGCCATTGGTAAAAACTTCGCAGTTGTAGATGCTGATAGTGATCTATACAATTACTGGAGCGCCTCTGCGAAGGTTCTCTCATCTGACGCATATATAATAGAGCGCTCATCTGTTGTCCACTATGTCGGTAATCCTGTCCAGAACAAACACCCTTTGCGCACGAAATATACCCCGCAAACCCTCTACAATAAATGTAATACGCAGGCATGGTACACCGACTGGCAGGATGAAGTGCCGTTTAATATCGCTCCCTGGCCTATACCTGACATTCCCACGCCGCCCGATTTATGGCTATTCTATGACAATGCCTCTGGCGTCGCCACCCTACGTATGCAGACGACCTCCGCTACGACGGCCATCCTCGTCCGCGCAATACCCTGGGTTTGGTTTAGTGGCAGGGGACCATGGGAGGGTAAAGAGCGCGATAAACTTCGCAAGATATTCCCAACGTATGGCAATTCATCTTTAGGTAGGATTTGTTCCGCTATACACGGCTATTGCGTATATCCTGAGGGATGGCACGAAATAGTAGAGCATAAGTTCGACTCTATCCGTGGCGGAGCCGCCTACGGAGGCGAGGTGATGAAACTGAAGGATTTGGGCCCGGGCGTCCTGCACTCTACCGTAGGTCTTATCCGCAGATGGAAGCCCTTCGACGTCTCTGGTCCCGAATGGCCTAAATTCTTCAAGAAATATCCACCGGGCACGCACGCCCCGCTTCCGTATAACTGGTTTTCTTCGCCTGCTTATGCGATTATAAACAAAGACCCTGATAAAATTGCAAAAGAGACGAAAGAGGTGTTAGACAAACTCCGCAGGGGAGAAATAAAATAGATAATGAAGAAACAGATAGCGAAGCGAGGACATTCTACCCAAGCCGACAAATATAAGGAATACCCTGCCGATAAGGGCATCATTCGCACCCTGACAAACGCCCTC
>MHYJ01000146.1:10435-12792 GCA_001828445.1 Planctomycetes bacterium RBG_16_43_13 | reverse complement strand
TGCGGGAGAGATACGAAAGACCTCATATTCATAATAGTCCATTTTTTAATAAGGAGATGATATGGTTGAGACAGAAACAGAAGTTGCACACTTGAACCCGAAGGCAGACCTTGAGGAGGTCGGACCCTGCAAGTATAAGATAAAAGTAGAGGTGTCGCTCGAGAAGGTCAAAGAGAAGCTGGATGAGAAGTATAAAGGGCTCTCTGACAACCTCGCTATGCCCGGCTTTAGGAGAGGCAGGGCGCCGAGAAAACTCCTCGAGAGGAAGTTCGGAAAGGACGTCCTGAATGAACTCAAACAGGAACTTCTTACCGCTTCCTTTGATGAGGTTATAGAGGAGAAGAAGTTAGAGCCAATCGGCGACCCGCAGTTGGATTTCGACAAGATTGACCTCAAGGATGACGCCCCGTTTAACTACGAGTTAGTGATAGAGACGCGCCCGAAGTTTGAACTGTCGGAGTATAAAGGGATTAAGGTCAAGAAGCCCGCTGTAAAGGTTACTGCAAAAGAGATAGACAATGCCCTTAATAACCTTCGCGAGATGAAGGCGGAGTATGTGTCTGCGGAGGATGGGAAGGCGAAACAGGACGACCAGATAGTCGCCGACTTCGAGTTGACCTGCGAAGGAAAGCAGGTATTAAAGAGCGAGAACGCATCTCTCCTCCTCAATGACAAAATCGCATTCTACGGCGTGATGCTCCCCGAATTCTATAAGCAAATTCTCAATAAGAAGGTCGGTAATAATGTGGAATATGACATAACGCTCCCGGATAATTTCAAAGAGAAGATTCTCGTTGGCAAGAATGCAAAGATTAGCATTACTATAAAGAGCATAAAGAGAAAGAAATTGCCAGAACTTAATGATGCTTGGGCGAAGACGATGGATATAGAGACGGTCGAACAACTTAAAGAGGAGTTGAAGAAGCATATTACCAAAGATAAAGATGCCTCTGCCCGCTCGGCTATGGCGGATGAGATTGTAGCAGGGCTGATTGACAAGATTGATTTTGCGATGCCTGAAGGTCTCATTCAGAAGAGTGCTGATGAGCATCTTGGACGTCTCAAATTAGACCTCGCTATGAAGGGGTTGGACGAGGATGCGATAAAAAAGGAGTTGGATAAACACAAGGGCGAGTCGCGCGACAAGATGGTCAAGGGATTAAAGGCGCACTTCATCCTGGATGCCATAGCACAGAAGGAGAGGATATTTGTAACGGATGATGAGGTGGAACAGCAGATAACGGTTATGGCTTCACAGATGGGCAGATGGCCCCACGAGGTGAAGCAATACCTCGCAGAGCAGGGGATGATGCCGCAACTTCGCAGGCAGATGAGAGAGGACAAAACGAGAGAGTTCCTCCTCACCAGTGCGGCTGTAGAGGAAAGTTGATAATGAAGTTAATAAAATTCGCACTGATAGTAGCACTCCTGCTTGGCGTGGCGGTTCTTCTCTTAATTCCTTCGCCTGCCCCCACTTACGCTGCAGAGGTAACCCTCAACCTCGGCTCCGAATACGAGGCATTATTCTTCGACGCACGGGATATAAATATCCTCCTCACTGGCTTCGAGAGGATGCTCCTGCCCCAGCTAAAGGCAGGTGATGATAGTAATATCCAGATCAGTGCAGATAGGAAAAACGCCTTCCTTAAACCTGGACAGACGGTCTATTATGTCGTTAAGATTAAGCCCGAGGCGAAGCACAAGATTGACTACACGACCTTTATCCTCAAGACAGTTCCCACAGTTACAGGGACAAGTTTGAAGACCAACTACTTCACCATCAAATACATAGAGAGTATAGCAGGCGGGACAGGGCTTGGGGGGACGATCGTATCGCAGGATTCTACAAAGGGTAAGGCATATCAGGTAATTTCTCCCGCAGGCGAGGATTTATATATGTTTTCCTACACAGCAGTGGCGGAGAAAGCGGGAGGCATCCGAACAACTATAGGGACTCACTTCCAGCAGGGTCCTGGGATAATAGACATCTCGCCGAATTTACTCATCTCAGGGTGCAATCACACGGATAAGCCCCTGCTGTGTGTGCCTGATATAAGTTACAATTATTGGTATGGGTATAACATGTAAGTCCTTGGTTTATCTATTGTTTTAAGCGGGCTTTGGCGGATAAACTGAAAGCAAACACCGACCCGCTTGTGGCTGTGGACGGGACGCCCAGCCCGAATGTATATACGCTCACAATAAAGGGGAAGCAATTACCGCTAAACCTTACGATAGCGGATATAAAGGTAGGGAATGCTGGAGACACGCAAATCCTTGAGGTAGTAAGTAGCAGTAAGGATGCCGTAACGATAAGAATGAAATTCCTCCGCACGGCTACGGGCTACCTATCCATA
>MHYJ01000146.1:5677-10309 GCA_001828445.1 Planctomycetes bacterium RBG_16_43_13 | reverse complement strand
TTTGTTTTTGTGGGGGCACCTGACGCATTCCCGATAAAGCAGGCGATGGATGGCGAACACATAAAGTTTGCAGACGCCAAATATCAGTGCTTCAACCTGACGCCGATATGTTTAGAGACACCGACATCACTAACGACCACTACGATGGGTGGATGCTTTGATGCGTTCACGAGTGTGGAGGAGGGGACGGAGACGCCCGGGGAAGGGTGGGTTTCGACGGATGTGCTTTTGGATGGAGCATATGTGCCTGCGTGCACGGTGATGAAGCAGAATGGGCCAAAAGCAGAAAAGAAAGAACTGCTCGTTAACTTTAAATTTGGGAAAGAAACAACCAAAGATGAGAAGGAGAGGGAGAAGATGCGGAAAAACTTTATGGATTCTTTAGACAAATACATGGTTAAAGACAAGGAAAATCCAAGGTTTGGTGTTATTTTTAAATTTGGTAAAATGTCAGATGTTGAGGATATTCCGAAAGAATTAAAAGGTGGTGAGTTTAAAGAGAAAGACACTGATGGTTATGGGAACCCCGGCTCGTATGAATATACAAAGGAAGCAATTGAACTGATAAAGAAACAAGGAAATACACAAAAGCAAAGAAAGATAATGGTTATTATAGTTAAAAATATAGAAAGAGTAGCAGCTACCGCATTCTCAAGCACTATGGAAACAAAAAATGGCAAGGACCTAGGAGATAAGGAAGGAATAGTATTCGGAGAAAGTTCTCTCTTAGATCTATCAGATGATTCGACTCCTGCCCACGAAGTTGTGCATCTTGGTAGTTTGCCTGATGCACCTCGTAAGAAATATAAATGTTATTATCATCTTAATGGATATGCGTCAGATGAAGAAAAAAGGGAGGAAGGAAAGGATAAAGGATATCTTCTAAAAGATGATGAAGGTAAAGTAAATGAGTATTTTAAGAAAAAGACTGAAGAATTTAAGGAGGATTAAAAATGAAGATACCTAAGCTAGTTGCCATTTGTACTGCTGTTTTCTTTATATCTGTTGGTTTGAGTATATTATCGCAAGATAAGGGGGTGGGCAAATGGGAAGAGTTAAAAGCTGTTACGACTAAGGATCTCAATAAAGTATTTTTCCCAGATAAAGAGAACGGGTGGATTGTGGGGGCTGGTGTTATCTTAAAAACAACTGATGGAGGGAAATCATGGGAAATTATAAAGGAAGGAACAATACAAGACATAGGGTTTTTTAAAGATGTCTTCTTTAAGGATAAATCAAGCGGATGGGTAGTTGGGGGATTTTTCTATGCGGAGGAATCTTTTTCCCCCATTGTTATGAAAACAAAGGATGGGGGGGCATGGGTTAATGTCGACGAATTGATAAAGGACGCAAAGAAGTTTTACTATGTTAATTTTAAGGAAGAGACAGGATGGATTATGGGTTATCCTACAAGTTATAAAACGACGGACGGAGGAAAAACGTGGAAGAAATTAGACATGAAAAAAGGTATTGGATGGTTTTTTGTTAGCAAGAAAATAGGATTTTGTGTAGGCGATATTAAACTTTTAAAGACAGAAGATGGAGGAGAAACCTTTCAGGAACAAGATATTTCGAAATTTTTACCTTCACCAGAAAACAGCTCTCTAACTGGTCAGTTCTTTTTTGATGATAATGTTGGCATAGCTGTGGGTGGAATAACTTCCGCAGGAAATGATACACTAATAGTGAAGACAGAAGATGGTGGGGAGGGCTGGAAGGTATTAGCACAACTAAAAGGAAGAGGATATGCGAAAAAAGTGTATTTTGTAGATAAACAAAACGGATGGATAATTACTAAACAACATCCACAGGAGATTTGGTCTATTTTACATACGAAAGATGGAGGAAAAACGTGGGAGGTTCAAGTAGAGAAAGACAAGGCAATAGATGACTTTTTCTTTATAGATAAAGAACATGCTATAGCAATTGGAGCAAATGGATTTATACTTAGGCTTGCTCCTTCAAAATGAAAGAATATAACTGGTGGTATTACTATTGTTTCAAGCGGGCTTTGGCGGATAAACTGAAAGCAAACACCGACCCGCTTGTGGCTGTGGACGGGACGCCAAGCACGAATGTATATACCCTCACTATTTATGGGAAGCAGTTGCCGACACCTCTCACCAAAGATAATGTAATGATAGGACAGCCGAACAACATAGACGCAGAAGTCCTCGACGTATCAGAGAGCACAATAGACCACGTAACAATAAGGATGAAGTTTAACCGCACTGCTACGGGCTGCCTACCCATCACAATAACGAAGGGCGAGACGACAATCACGGCGTCTAACTTATTGAAGGCGTATAAATTGATAAAGAACGTAAACGATACGACGGTGGAGAAGGATGTATTGGGAGGTGGCAGATTTGTGGGGATAGATGATGTGTTGCCGATAACCGAGACAGCGGGTAACGTAGAAGAGGGGAAACATAGTCCGAAGGAATTTCCGTGCATACTGCAACAGTGTTTGAACTTAAGACCTGTGAATGTGGAGACACCTACGAAACTAACGACCTGCACCACAGGAACGGACTACTGTGCGAATATGTTCACGTTTATAGATAGGGGTAAGACCGCAGGGACGGGGACGTTGACGACGTCTGCTAAAACCACCTCTGCAGAAGGAATTGCTACGGAGACGGTGACGTGCATTATGAATGAGCATGTTACGACGGTGGACTTGCTTACAGATGTGAATAATAAGGACGGGATGACTGACGCAGACCAAGAGATAGAGGAAAACCCCGGGGCGTTTGTATGTGAGAATGATGACGACGACAATGGGAATGGCGAACCAGACAAAAAGGACGTGCTTATAGATAAAGAGGACGACCTAAAGAAGGTAAAGATAACACTTGAGGCAATAGATACGGAAGGAACGATAAAACTGAAAAGGAATACCACAAACATAAGGGTATGGAGCAATAAAGAGAAGGATTTATTTAGCAACATATTGACTGATAACAATGAAAAGACATTAAATTTAAGTGAGTTTACAATAGAGAATGGTACTTACACAAAGGATGTGTGGGTGGAGGGATATACGCCTGGCGAATCAATGCTTACGTTGGAGTATGCGGTAGGTGGGCAGATACTAACGGATGATAAGATTAAGTTCACGGTGGTGAAGATAAGCATAGCTGATATCATAGGTGTTTGTAAAGATAGTACTGCTCCTATATCTGTGACTGTTTCTCCGTCGCCGATAGGAACAAATATACTACTATCTTTGGATAAGGTAGATAGCAAAACAAAAGCTACTTTTGATGATGGTACGACAAATAAGAGCATAAGCAGTTCGACTATTGTTACCGTCAAAGGCATTGATATAAGTGACAAAGTAGATGATGTTAAACTAATTGCCTCACTTGGAGGTAAGGAGTGTGCAGTAGAATATTTTAGTGTGATAAAGTTAATAATTATAAACCCTCACGGTGACCCTACTCAACCCGCTGGCTATTCTGGTGCTAATAATACTAATGAGCGTTCATACAATAACGCGGAACCCGCTATTTTAACCGTTCCATGCGAAGCTGCCATATTACCTGTAGGACTTGAAAATAAGATAGGGTGGTTTATAGAAGATATAGGTGAGATAAAGGGTGTCTGGAATCCACATTTTGAGGGCAACGAATATATAGGTATAGGTACTACTCCAACAGCTACCTTTACAGGTATGCCTTTGCATAACTCTGCGTTTGGACCTAAGAAGGTAACCACTGCTATTGCTAATGTGCCTAATTGCAAGGAAGAGAGAATTGTTGAGATGTTCTTTGAGCCTCTGCCTACAAATAATCCTGGCCCGGCGCCACTATTGCCACCGGAAGGTATTAAGGAAGAAGATTTAATTGAATAAGTTAATATTATATTTATGTGAGTAGGAGGAGTATTATGAAATTCCTAACGGTATGTTCTTTGCTGGTTGGAGTAGTCCTACTAACTAGTTGTACTGAAACACCCCCTCCTCACCAGGCAAACTGGTTCTACTACTGGAAGGAGGATAAGGTAATTGATGATATAGAGCATGCTGAATGGCCTTGGAGTGAACGATTTAAAAGCACACGAGGTGTATCAGCTCCTGAAAAAACACAAGATAAGATAGGTCTTAGTAATGCTTCTATTCAACCAAGAGTTGTTAGTGTAAGGGTTACTAATAAGAGTGATCCAACTATCAGTGTTGAAGTGGAAAGGATTGGAAGTGGAGGTATAGATTCTGTAGCAATAACTGTATCACACGAATTTCGCCATATCTGGATATACCAACAGTGGAAAGCAATGATTAGGCAAACCGGCGTAATAGATGGGCGGCAACATACTGATGGCGATGCTATCCCAGATATAGTGGAACAAGATCGTACGTCTGGCAGTATCGGAGCAAAATATAAGTTTTTGTATGATGATGCAGACACATTCAATATGGGGAATCAACCTGGCTGGGAGTATTACAAGTACTATGGAGACAATGAAATATTAGCACGAGAAGAGGGTTTTGATAATCCTCGATCTACTCATCCAGAGAAAGATTGGTCAGTAGGCGGTAAAAATTGGGAGAGATAGCATTATGAAAAATATAACTCTTATCTTATTATTCAGCGCAGTTATTTTTGCTATATTTCAATTACCATATGC
>MHYJ01000146.1:1256-5671 GCA_001828445.1 Planctomycetes bacterium RBG_16_43_13 | reverse complement strand
AGATGACATCAATGCTGGCAAGATATGGCGTCCAGAGTCGCTTCCACAGGTTCCTAAAGATGGTATTAGTGAAGATGAATGGGAAAGGATCGTCAATGGGTTTGCACACAAAGGAAATGACCAACAATCACTATTGTTGTTATCGTTGACAGATGATGAGAAAGCGACAGTAGTACTGAAAAACTATATTAAAGAGCATATTGATAAGAAGTTACCCAGAAATAGTGATTGGGGGGTATCAATATATAGCTTAGGGCTTGTTAAGAGCAATGAAGCAAAGGACTATTTATTGGAGTTATGGAAATATTATGATGAAGGCATAGCAAGTGGCAAGATACCATTAAAGCCCTCCGATATTTATAGTAATATGTGGCCTCTTGCACCAATTGAAGATGCTATTGAGTTCTATTACTATGATAAAGAGATTCAAAAGTGGATGAGGGAACGTATCAAGGAATCGGAAGCACTTTCTACCTCTCCTACGGATGTGTACCGCCAAGCAGTGCGTCAGCAATTTTTGTCGTGCGAATATAGAATTGAAGTAGTTGAAAATGCACATGGCGACATATCACGTGTTGCTGAAAAAGTTACAGAATATATAGCTACACTTCCTGCACTAGAAGGCAATGAAACCGAAGAAGAATGGATAAAAAAGCGAAACTTTAGGGACTATAGGTTAGAAGATGTATTATATCCTCTCGGAAAGAAACTTTCTCTGGCTATATGGTCAAAATATCTTAAAGATGGAACTGATGTAAAGTCAGAGCTAAAGTATAGATTGTCTTTGCTTGCTATATTTAATTATTTAAGAGAGGTTGAGGAAAAGTGCGTGTTTGAAATCTCAGACAATGATAACCCATTTATAGAAGATATGATAAAGTATTATTCGTCTCTACCAAAAGGGCATCCTCAACAATTAGGCATTAGCGGACTATATAAAATGTGGCTCTATAATCCAAAGGAAAATGGTTCCTATGCTAAACTTAAGGGAATTTCAGAGTTACTAACTAATAGCCGTAGAGATACCCTCAAATACTGGGTTGATCGTAATAAAGCAAAGAATAAAAAGTAAAGGAATAAAATCAAGTTCACTTTCAATGAATAGAAACAGATACACCAGAAACAAATCCTTATCAGCGGAATATGGCGAGCCCCGTCGCTATCGCTATCTCCCCACCCTTCTCATCCTCTTATCCCTCACGCTCCTCTCTGTCCTGATTTTCTTTCCCGAAATGGACGAGGCGGTGAGGTTCTGGAAGCCAATACAGAAGGAGTATTTTTCTCCCTCTGTTGCTTATGATTATTGGAAGGAACAAATTGCAGGAGATAGAAGACAGGAAGTAGGAGTTAGGAGTGAGGAGTTAGGAGTTGAGAGAGAACATAAGCCGAAATCCCCAAGCCCAGAGGAGATGGCGGAACTTGCGAAACTCGAACGTAAGGAGAAGGACTACAAATCACCAGAGGGACAGTCAGATGAAGAACGGTTAGCGAAGATAAGGGAGAAGTTCCGCACCCAATATGCCCTTGCACACTCGAAGTTTGAGGAATTAAAGAAGGACGTCGCCAACCAGATTCAGCAGAGCGATTTCGCCACCGCAGGGAATATGATAACCACGTTCACCAAATCGGAGCATTATATAGAGGGGTTGATGAAGTGGGATGTGGAGAAGATGAGGAACAATATCAGAATCGCCCGATTAGAATATGAGAAGAAATTGAGAGAGCAAGGTGAACTCGCCCTCAAGACAGCGATAGATACTTCACAAAAACTTGTTGCAGAGGATAAATTTGACGAGGCAATCGCCACACTAAAGCCATTTCAATCGTACTTGCTTGATAGCATTAAGCAAAGGGCGACAAACGTTATCACGGAAATAGAAAAGCAGAAGCAAGACCTCCCGACCAAGACCGCACCCGCAAGGAGAGACGTATATTCCAGAGTATTCCTCAAATATAGACCGCTCTTTGCAAGGAGGGATTACAGCACCGCCATAAAAGAATGTAGAATGCGGAATGCGGGATTGGGAATAGAGGAGCGGATAACGAGAGATGAGATAGGACGTTTAGAGAAGATAGAGGCACTTTTCGCAGATGTTACCGAGAATTTCTCACTCATACCGCAGGATACAGTTATCACTATAAAGCAAAAAGACGGCACTATAGCAACAGGTAAATTTAGAAACGTTGAGCACGAGACAATAAATATTGCGGTTAGTAGTGGTATAGTGAGTGTCCCCGTCAGGACGCTATCGGCAGATGATATTCTGAAGATGCTTCATCCTGAGACGCAACCTCTCACAGTGGCAGAGTTTCTCCTGCACGACGAGGAGTTTGTCCTGACGGCAGGACATATAGCGAATGCACTCGCAGAGGGTAGTGATGTTGACGACCTCGTAAGCCGACTCGAACTCATCTACAACGTAGTGATAGATGAGGATGTAAATAGTGCAATCGCTCAGGCGAGAGAATTTCAAGCAGACAGGGAGTATGAGAACGCTATAGAGGTATTGGCAAAGGTGAGCGAGCGATATAAAATAAATCCTACGGACACAGGCACGGTTCCCGCCCTTCAGAAGTTACAAGATGCAGAGAAGGAGGCGACCGCACTTGCAATCAGAAATATCTCCCCCGAGACAGCCAAATACATAAAGCAACTGACCGAAGGCACCACAGATGAGAAGACGTCCGCACTCCGCAGTTTAGAAAGGTCTAAAGACAGAGTAGCACTTCCATACATAGTAAAATCGCTCTCAGACGAATCGATAAGGGTGAAGGTAACTGCGGCGGATACTTTAGCGACCTACGGTGATAAGATGCCCTATATCATAGACGCACTCCTGAAATTATTGGACGAGAAGATAGTGGATGTTGCCTTAATGGCTGTGGATGCGATGAAGCTGCTGGATATAGACAAGGATATACTCACCCGCCGCCTCACTGCGGAGGATGAGGATACTCGGCGACTAGCGGTGGTGGCGCTGGGCGTTTTAGGAGATGAGAAATCCGCACCATACTTGAGACCATTACTGAAGGATAAGGATGCGAGGGTGAGGAAGATGGCTGCGGTATCGCTCCTAAAACTTGGGGACAGGATGGGCGGGTCGGACATCTTCTCTGCGTTTAAGGTGGAGGAGGATATCGAGGTGAAATCAGGTCTTGCAGTGGTACTCGGCAAACTCAAGATGACATTCGCAGAGGACGAACTGATAAAATTCGTAGAGGGGAATGGGGCAAATCCATATAGGAGGGATGTGATTCGAGCCTTGGGAGCGATGGAGAGCAAGACAGTCGGATGGCATCTACTCAAACTTGCGAGGAATGAGGAGGACGAGTGGACGAGATACTACATATTAGAGGCGGTGGATAGGTCTGGGGCGGAGGTGAAGGTGGATGATGTGGGCTGGGCATTGAGGGATTCACTCTACATAACGAGGGCGAAGGTGGTGGAGATTCTTGCGAAGAATGACGATACGAAGTCGCTCAATGCGGTAGTGGGCGGATTATCTGACGAGGAGGACGTGGTGAGGGCGACGGCGGCGGAGCAACTGATGAATTGGCGGGAGAGGGATGTCTTGCCTGCAATCGTGAAATCCCTCGCAACGTTTAATGGCGACGGCTACGCAAGGGCGATAAATGTATTGGAACAGTTAACGGGTGAGAAGACAGGCACGGACGACAAAGCATCTGCAGTGAAAAAATGGGAAAAGTGGTGGCGGGAGAACAAGGGAACATTTCAGTTGAAAAAGCGATAGTGTCTGTGTATATTCATTCTGGTTTTTCTGACAATCTCATTTTAGTTATTCTTTGCTATGAGCCGATAAACTGAAGGAGGTAGATGATGGGTTACCTAACGCCGATAGTAATAGAGAAGACGGGGCGGGGGGAGCGCTCATACGATATATGGTCTCGCCTGCTCAAGGACAGGATATTATTTATTGGGTCGCCGATAGACGACTATATTGCGAATTTGGTGATAGCACAGTTGCTCTTCCTGCAGATGGAGAATAAGACGCAGGATATAAACATATATATAAACACGCCGGGCGGTTCTGTTACAGCGGGGCTTGCCATATACGACACGATACAGTTTGTCCAATGTGATGTTGCCACCTATTGTATAGGGCAGGCGGCGAGTATGGGTGCAGTGCTGATGGCGGCAGGGACGAAAGGAAAGAGATATGCACTCCCGCATTCGAGGATTATGATTCACCAGCCCTGGGGCGGGGCGCAAGGTGCCGCTACAGATATAAAGATACAGGCAGAAGAGATAATGCTCCTGAAGAAGCGAATAAATAAGATAATATCGAAGCACACGGGGCAATCGGAGGATAAGATAGAAAAGGATAGCGATAGGGACTTCTTTATGTCCGCAGAAGATGCGAAAAACTATGGGTTAGTAGACGAGGTTGTAGAGT
>MHYJ01000146.1:903-1182 GCA_001828445.1 Planctomycetes bacterium RBG_16_43_13 | reverse complement strand
TTATATGACTAAGAAAAAATCCGACGGGAAGGTCTGCTCTTTTTGCGGGAAGCCGCAGGAATCAGTTGGCAACATTATAGCAGGTCCAGGTAATGTCTTTATTTGCGATGCATGCGTAGGTATATGCGATAAAATCCTTGCCGTAGAGGGTAAGAAGGGAAGAAAACCATCTACTGCAAATACCAGCATTAGTCGTCAACCACTTCCGCTGAAGCGACTTCCGCCACCGAGGGAGATAAAGGAACAACTTGACAAGTATGTAGTAGGGCAGGACCGCAC
>MHYJ01000146.1:704-793 GCA_001828445.1 Planctomycetes bacterium RBG_16_43_13 | reverse complement strand
CAGGCAATGGTAAGACACTACTTGCTCGGACACTTGCAAAGATACTTGATGTTCCGTTTGCAATAGGTGATGCAACCACATTAACGGAG
>MHYJ01000146.1:533-644 GCA_001828445.1 Planctomycetes bacterium RBG_16_43_13 | reverse complement strand
TTTGATATAGCGAAGGCAGAGCGAGGAATAATATTTATAGATGAGATAGATAAGATTGGTAAGACATCTAATAATCCATCTATTACACGCGATGTGTCAGGGGAAGGTGTC
>MHYJ01000146.1:0-505 GCA_001828445.1 Planctomycetes bacterium RBG_16_43_13 | reverse complement strand
GAACTATTGCTAACGTCCCGCCACAAGGTGGAAGGAAACACCCCGAGCAGGAATACATCCAGATGGATACTACGCACATACTTTTTATATGTGGAGGTGCGTTTGATGGCCTTGAACATATCATAGAGCGACGTGTAGGAAAAAAGATGATTGGGTTCAAATCGGAAAGCCACAATCTGTCAGAAAAAGAACTCGGCGATATACTTGAATTGGTAGAACCGGAGGACTTGATAGAATTTGGTATGATACCGGAGTTTGTGGGACGGCTACCAATCGTTTGCGTCGCCCGTCCGCTTACGCTTGAGCAACTTGTGAGTGTCCTTACCGAGCCGCGTAATGCACTCATACGTCAATATCAGAAATTCTTTGAGATGGAGAATGCACATCTTACATTTACAGATGGTGCTCTTCGTGAGATAGCAAAACGCGCACTTGAGAAGAAGACAGGGGCGAGGGCGCTTCGCTCTATAATTGAAAATCTCATGCTGGATGTTATGTTCGATCT
>MHYJ01000145.1:7827-9598 GCA_001828445.1 Planctomycetes bacterium RBG_16_43_13 | reverse complement strand
TAGCTGTTCGAACTCGTATCTCTGCGGCTGAACCTCATAGATTCCCTCCTTAGAGACAACGGTGTGAGACAGGTCAATTTTAGACAGGTCAACCAAGAGTTCGCTCGCCATAAGTTGGATTATACAGAATTAAAATGGTCTTACAAGAGAATTACTAAAGTAAATATGCCCAGCAGGGAGGGGCTGATATGCTACTACACATCCAGATATTTAACCTCCGGTGCGTGTCTCTCGATGAACTCCCTGCGGGGTGCGACCTCCTCGCCCATCAGTATCGTAAATATCCTGTCCGCCGTTACTGCGTCATCTACCGTTATTTTTATCAGCATCCTTTTTGCCGGGTCGAGCGTGGTCTCCCACAACTGCTCGGGGTTCATCTCGCCTAATCCTTTATATCGCTGGAGGTCTAAACCCTTCTGCCCAATCTTGCGGATGCCCTTCAATATATCGCGGAGACAATAGAGCGGAACTTTCTCGTCCTCGTAGAGTAGCACAAACTGCGGCTTCGCATTCGGGTCGGTGGATTTGGTGTAATAATCTATGTCGAAGCCCATCCCCTCGATTGATTTGACGGTCTTGGCGATATTCTTCGCCTCGTCGTGGAATTCTTTCAGCACATCTTCGGTCGCTATGAAGTCCTCGCCTGTCCTCTCTTCTTCGGCTTTTATAAATTCACTGAGGTCTTTATCGGTGTAGAAAAAATGCCCATTGCCGTTGGAGCCGTTAGCACCATTCGAACCATTTGCCCCGTTAGCCCCGTTTAGAAGTTTACTTCTAACGGGGTTAGAAATATCTGCTGTTGTATGTCTCCCATTCAAATTAGGATTAGATTTTCCACTGTCGAGATTTCTAACTTGGTTTATTGACTTACCTTTAACTGGGAGCCAGTAGATTGGCAGAGAGCCGTCTTTTTTATTTCGCTGTCTGATGTAGTCCTCGATGGCGACGCCCTTGATATAGACGAGGCGGACGTAGTCCTCCATCCGCGAGATGAGTTCGACGAGGTCTTTCAATTCTCCCTGCTGGATTCTGCGGCTCTCTGATGGGATTTCGAGGACGGTGCCCTCGAGCCCTAATGAGATGAGCGTGTTGGTCATATCGTTTTCGTTGTGGATGTATTCGATTTTATTTTTGCGTTTGACTCTGTAGAGCGGGGGCTGTGCGATATAGACGTTGCCGTTTTTTATCAACTGCTCCATATGTCTGTAGAAAAATGTGAGGAGGAGCGTGCGGATGTGCGAGCCGTCCACGTCTGCGTCTGTCATAATTATAATTTTGCCGTAGCGGAGTTTCTCTATGTTGAAATCGTCTGTGCCGATACCTGTGCCGATGGCGGTGATGAGGATGCGGATTTCCTCGTGCTTGAGCATTTTGTCTATGCGGGCCTTTTCTACGTTGAGGATTTTACCTTTTATTGGGAGGATTGCCTGAAATTTTCTGTCGCGTCCCTGTTTGGCAGAGCCGCCAGCGGAGTCGCCCTCGACTATGAAGAGCTCTGTGGCGGCGACATCGCGGGAAGAGCAGTCGGCTAATTTCCCGGGGAGGTCGCCGCTTGAGAGGGCACCCTTTCTACGTGCGGTATCGCGTGCCTGTCGAGCCGCCTCCCTCGCAGTTGATGCGAGAAACGCCTTCTCGATAATGATTTTTGCGGAGGCGGGGTGTTGCTCAAGATATTCGGACAGTTTATCGTTCGTGATTGTCGAGACGATACCCTCGACGTCAGTGTTGGTGAGTTTAACTTTCGTCTGCGACTCGAACTGCGGGTTTGGGA
>MHYJ01000145.1:3342-7706 GCA_001828445.1 Planctomycetes bacterium RBG_16_43_13 | reverse complement strand
TCTGAAGCCGGCGACGTGGCTGCCGCCGTCGCGTGTGTTTATGCTATTGGCGAATGCGAAGATTTTATCGTCATAACTATCGTTGTATTGGAGTGCGACCTCGGCGTAAATTTCGGAGATGGTTTTTTCAAAATGGATAACGTCGTCGTGGAGTTTCTTTTTATTTTGGTTCAGCCGTTCCACGAATGCGACAATGCCGCCGTCGTATTTGAACTCTTCGCTCTTATTCGAACGTTCGTCGAGTATGGTTATGAAGATGCCTTTGTTCAGAAACGCCAACTCACGCAACCTGTTTGCGACAATATCAAAACTGTAATTCGTATCCTCGAATATCTTACTATCCGGCTTGAACGTAACTCTGGTGCCACATTTGGTTGCCTTACCACGTTTTTCCACCTTCGTTTTTGGCTTTCCTCGCTCATATTTCTGAACATACTCATAGCCATCACGCCATACAACCACCTCAAGCCATTCACTAAGAGCATTCACGGCAGATACTCCTACACCGTGGAGACCTGCGGAGACGGAGTAACTCTTTCTATCAAACTTGCCGCCTGCGTGTAGGGTTGTCATAACTACCTCTAACGCTGACCGATTTTCTTCTTTGTGTATGTCTACAGGGATGCCTCTCCCGTCATCTGTAACAGTTATACTACCGTTAGAGTTTATTTTAACATTTATATTTTTGCAGAAACCAGCCATTGCTTCGTCAATGCTGTTGTCAACTACTTCAAATACAAGGTGGTGCAAGCCCTTCGGTCCTGTATCGCCTATAAACATACCTGGACGCTTGCGAACAGCGTCTATACCCTCAAGCACTTTTATGGTTGTGGCATCATAGACAGGCACTGTAGTTGAGGGGGATGTCTGTGGATCTACGGTTGTATTACCTAACTTTTCTTGTTTTTCGTCTGACATAGAATTAGAGTCAACGTTTTCTACCATTCGTTATACACTTTAATGTTGTTATTCTCTTCTTTGGGAATAATTTATTTACCTTAGTAAGTATAGAATCTTTCATAAATACCGAGATTTCCTGTGACAGGGCGGGGGACTCTACCTCTATAGTGATAACGTCTTTATACACCTTCAGCACACGGCTAACCTTTGCGACTCTGTTTCCTACTATGTCACTCCATATTTCTGATATGTCATCTAATCCTTTTCTCTTTTTTATCTTTGAGGATTTTATAAAACCACTAACAAAATCTCCCAATCTTTTTATCTCTCCCATTTTTAGTTGTAGTGTCTTATCGTTAATACTGCTGTCTGGTAGCAAAAACCCTATATTCTACATAGAGATTGTAAGGGGCATAATTACATACGTATAGTCCTTGCCTGCCTTAAATACTCCAGCTGTTGTCTTATCCTTTAGATGTAATTCTATCTTCTCATCGCTAACTACTTTCAGATAGTCGGTAATGTAGTCAGGATTAAACGCTATCTCTAAATCCTCCCCTTTATAATCAATCTGCATATCGCTATTTGCCTCCCCTATGTCCTGTGTTCTGGTAAATACTATTAGCTTGTCTTTATTGAATCTTAATTGCACAGCTCTACTTTTCTCATTAGTCATAATAGTTGCCCTACGTATAGTAGTAAGAAGTTGCGTGGTATTCAGTTCGACCTTTTTGTTTCTGTCTGTTGGTATAACGGCTTCGTAATCCGGGAACGCCCCCTCAACTAAGCGTGAGAATATCATAGCACTTTTGGTTTTAAGTTTTATTTGTGACTCTTCTACATTCAGCCCAACCATATCGTCTTCTTCTGTTAGCACTCTGTCGAGCAGTGTCATTGTCTTTGGTGGAATTAATGCCTTTATGTCCTTTGCAGCATCATCTCCTGCCTTGCCAGATATTTTGCGCTTTATTAAAGCGAGCCGTTTACCATCGCTTGAGACCATTCTGATTTCTTTACCTTTTATCTCAAAAAGGATACCAGTGAGTGCGTAGCGGACGAGGTCTGTTGAGACAGCAAATAACGTCTTCTTTATCATCTCGCCTAAATCCTCTGTAGCTATAGAGATCGATTTGGATTTTTCAAAGTTTGGCAGTTCTGGGAAATCTGTAGGGTCAGCACATACAACTTTATATTTACTGCTCGAACAAACGACATTTGCGACATTGCCGTCAGATTCTATTGTTATCTCATCATCTATATTTTCTCTTAATATACCAGCCAAGCGATTAGCAGAGACGATTATAGAGCCCTCGTCTTTTACATCTACTGCTGATATAGTATATTTTAGACCCACCTCGAGGTCAGTACCAGTAAGCTCAACTATGCTATTTTTTTTGTCCTCTTTCGATGCAGTTAGCTTAACATTCGTAAGCGTTGGAATAGTGCTTTTCTGCGGCACCACGATCTGAGCTAACTGGAATGCCTCCGATAACCGCTGTCTATTACACCTTATTTTCATAGCCCCTCCTTACTCTAAATCCCAACCAAAAGAATAAACTAAGATAGGTTATTATACAAGCTTATTATATAAAAGCAAAGATATATTTTTGACTGTTAGTGCCATTTTTGATACGATTCTATGTTCTATGAAAGAGCGGGTAAAGGCGATATTCTTCGACATAGACGATACACTCTACTCTACCACAGAATTTGCTGCACTTGCGAGACGTAATAGCATAGAAGCTATGCGACGAATCGGCTTAAAGGTACCAGCAGGTGTTCTGATTAGAGAACTAAATGAGGTTATATCAGAATTCTCCAGTAACTATGAACACCACTTTGATAAACTTTTACTTCGCTTACCGGGTGAGAACATACGCTCCCTAAACACAGCTATTCTAACAGCAACCGCCATTGTAGCATATCACGAAACAAAGTTTAAGGAGTTAAAACCATATCCTGATGTTATACCTACACTAAAGCGACTGTCCAGAACAGGTTTGATAATTGGTATAATAACGGCAGGTTTAGAGGTAAAACAGGCAGAGAAGATAATACGATTAAAGATTTACAACCTACTTACTCCAAATGCCTTATTCATTTCAGACCAGATTGGTATAAGTAAACCGAATGTGAAGTTATATCTTCACGCCTGCGAACATTTCTCCATAAAGCCGAGCGAGGCAATGTATGTTGGTGACAATCCTATCACTGATATAGACCCACCTAACTCAATAGGTATGATAACAGTTCGTAGCCGCAGAAGTGGTAAATATAAGAATATAGCGGGTGGAACCAAACCATCCTACGAGATAAATAAGTTTTCAGAGCTGTTAGGTATATTGAGAAGGGATTTTTCACTGAAAGTGTAGAAGGGTTTACAACTATGTTAGTGGACGAAAGTATCGCAATTATTGATTTCGGCTCACAGTATAGCCAGTTAATAGCACGCCGCCTCAGAGAGGCGAATGTATATTGTGAGATAATGATGCCATCTGTCAAGACATCAGAGCTATTATCTAAAAGGGTAAAAGGGGTAATACTATCTGGTGGCCCTGCAAGTGTATATGCTAAAAATTCGCCTAAATGTGACCAGAAAATTTTTACACTTGGTATACCAATACTTGGTATATGTTATGGTATGCAACTTGGATGCAGAATACTTGGCAGCGATGTAACCCCAGCAAAGGACAGGGAATATGGTAGAACGCCACTTAAGATTATTAAGCCAGAGAAACTACTAAAGGGCATTCCATCAAATACGATTGTCTGGATGAGTCACGGAGATAAGGTTGACGGAATGTCTCGGAGTTTCACTGTTCTTGCGACCACGAAAAATTGTAAGTACGCTGCTGTAAAGCACAATAAGTCAAGGTTTTATGGGGTGCAATTCCACCCGGAGGTGGCACATACGGAATATGGCAAAAAAATATTGCATAATTTTCTTTATGCTATATGCGGTTGTAGCGGTAAATGGCAGATGAGTTCGTATATAGATACGGCGGTCAGAGACATTCGTGAGGTGGTCGGCTCTAATGGTGTCCTGTGTGCCCTATCTGGCGGAGTGGACTCGTCGGTCGTCGCTACCCTCATACATAAGGCAATCGGCGACAGGTTAGTGTGCGTCTTCGTGGATAACGGGCTCCTCCGCAAGGACGAGGCAGACAATGTGGAAAAATTCTTCAAAGACAAGATGCATTTCAATTTCCGCCGCATCGACGCCGCTAAAATATTTCTAAAAACCCTCCACAACATCACCGACCCCGAGCGAAAAAGAAAAATCATCGGACGCGAGTTCATCAACGTCTTCAAGTCCGCCGCATCAGAATTAAAAGGCAACTTAAAGGATATAGAATTCCTCGCACAAGGCACGCTCTACCCTGACGTCATCGAGAGCCGCTCCGCACTCGGCGGTCCCTCCGCAAAAATCAAGACGCACCACAACGTCGGCGGTCTCCCCAAAC
>MHYJ01000145.1:0-3319 GCA_001828445.1 Planctomycetes bacterium RBG_16_43_13 | reverse complement strand
CCATTAAAATTCCTCTTCAAAGACGAGGTCAGAAAAATCGGCAGTGAACTCGGGCTTCCCGCCGCAATCATAAACCGCCAGCCGTTTCCCGGACCTGGTTTAGCAGTCCGCGTCATCGGCGAGGTTACGGAGAAGCGGCTCGCCATCCTCCGCTCCGCAGACGCTATCGTTACAGAGGAAATCGAGCGCGCAGATTTAAATAAAAACCTGTGGCAATATTTCGCAGTGCTACTCCCAGTCAACACGGTCGGCGTGATGGGAGATGAGAGAACATACGAAAATGTCGTTGCCCTCCGTATCGTAGAGAGCAGCGACGGTATGACCGCCGACTGGTCGCGTCTGCCCGATGATGCCCTCTCGAAGATTTCCTCCCGCATCATAAACGAGGTCAAGGGCGTCAACCGCGTCGTCTATGATATTTCCACCAAGCCGCCAAGTACAATTGAGTGGGAGTAGGGAATAGAGTTCTGAGTTTTTGGTTCAGGGTTCAGAGTTGAAAACGTAGTGCGTTACTTTCCTAACCGAAAGAATATGAACCCATTATATGTCTCCGAGTGGTATCGCCCAGCGAGGAATTTATAGAGTTCATCCTTTTCAGGGTCTATCACAATCTGAAACTTTTGCATTATGTTGTTTAGTTCCTCACTGCTTGTAGATGCCTTTATCTTTTCGAAATAGGGAACAGCAGTAGTAACGAGGTCTTTGGTTGTAAGGACGAGGTAGTCCATCCCCTCCTTGTTTTTAGATACTGTGTCGCAAAATTCAGCTATAGTAAGACGTATGCCCCGTCCATCCAAATTCGACTCCATAAGCTCCCCCGTATTTCTATTATATGTCAGAAAATACCTATCTGCATAATAGGGTGTGTAGTAAAGAATATTATCTGTGGCGATTATCACCCTGTCTTTATATTGCGTCTTCTCGTTTATAGCTATTCCCATCTTATAGTAGAGTTCATAGGCGCCGACTTTAGTGTATCTATCGTGCAGGACTAAATATGTTTGGATTGCGAATGATATAATAAGCAAGGAGGATAATATTTTGCAGAGAGTACCTTTTCTCCAGAGGTTGCATAGTTCGCTACCCGCCGATAGAGATAGGAAAACAACTAAATAATATGCATAGAAGTCATGATTGTAACACAAATTCACAAAGATGAGTAAATCAAGACCTAAGAAGAGCGTAAATACTATAAATATATTTTCCTTCGTTCTATTAAAAAATAATGTACGTATAAGCCAAATAACAGACAATATGCAAATAGGGACTGTAAAATACAGACCAATCTCACGTGCTTGTGAGTATAAATATTGTGGCAACGTTGGAAGCCCAGCAAATGATCTCGATGTCCCAGCAAGGAGAAGTGTCTTTAATGGATATAGATTTTCTGTATCTAACAGATAGAGGTGCAATAAATAGAGGCAGAATATAGATATATTAGTGGCTAAGAATGCGATAGCATATTTTCTATCTTCTTGCTCTATGAAGAAATGATACAGAAATAGCACAACGGCGATATAGTATCCGGGCCAGTCCATATTACAGGCGAAGAATATTGCTACAATAACCGTTATGAAATTGCCCATTGCTCTACTATCACGCCAGCGAAGGTAGAAGTAGAAAGCAAGGAGGATGAAGAATAGGGTATTAACCTGATGCATAGTAACTACAGACATATAGGCATACATAGGGTTAAATGCGAAGATTAAAGTTGATATTATTGCGCCTTTAATACTCAGCAATCTCGATGCTATAGCAAAGAAGATCGGAATTGTTGCAAGTGCGAATAATATTAGCGGAATACGCATAACCCAATCGTGATTACCCAAGATAGAGAGTGTTATGCCTGCTATCAGGCGGGGTAGAAAAGGATGGTCAGACCTTATATACATTTTGTAACTATCATAATATTCAATTGGTCCAGATGTCTCTATAGGTGCTAATCCACTTTTTATAAGTCCATACTTAACGTAATTTTTAGCAGGCCAGCCGTGCTCTGCTAATGAGCTACCGTGGTGATAAATAAACGGCTGGAACAAATTCTGTGAATATATGACAGCAGCTAAAAGTATAATCAGTAATATTGCTATGTATTTCTTCAACTATATACCCCTTTCAAATCGTTATACCTTATTATCAGCAGTTCCCACAAAGAATATAGTATATCTCTTGCTACATTTACCTTGCTATTTCTGCCATGTGAGAAGCTAACCGGCACCTCCTTAATCTTGTATCCCCTCTTTTGCGCTATGAAGAGTATCTCTGCATCGAAGCCCCATCTCTCTAATCTCTGTCTGCTAAATATTTCTCGTGCTATGTTACGCTTAAATAGTTTAAAACCACGTGTAATATCAGTTGCCCTCGTCCCCAATATTAGATTAGATACACTTACAAAACCACGTCCCAAAAACTCCCGAAGAGGCGACTCTTTCTTTATAAGTTCAGAGCCAGCGAGCCGCTTACTCCCCACTACTATATCGTATCCCTTCTCGATGTATGGAATAAATTTATCCAACTCCTCGATAGGGACCGCCATATCGCAGTCGAGGAACAGAACTTTGTCAAATATAGCAGAAAGCATACCAATTCTAACGGCATAACCTTTGCCTCTATTCGCGACGTAATGAATCATCCTTATTTCTTTAATCTTTCGAGATATTTCTTCTATTAGATGCGCGGTTCCATCAGTAGAACCATCATCAACTGTGATTATTTCGAACGCATAACCGATATTGGATAGGTAGCCATAAATACGGTTAATGGCACTCTCTATATTTGTTTCCTCATTGTAACAGGGAAGGACTATACTTAATGTCTTCATTTAGCTCTTTTATCGTTAGATAAGGTTATAAACTATCAATATATCTTGTCAACAATCTTTATAGCAGTTCGTTCCTCTATTTAATGAGTAAAAAAGATTTTAACTCCTAACTCCAAAACTCTTAACTTTTCACTTTACACCTTTAACTTTTTATGCTAATCTGCCTCCATATTTATTTTTAGAAAGGAGGTTCAGGTATGGAAACAGTGGAATACGTAATTGAAGTCGTAATTGGATCCCTGTTAATGCTTACGGTTATGCTATGCTATAGAGAGTTGATGTGTAAACTTGCCAAGTTACAAAAGGCGATAGATGAGCTAAAGGAAAAGAAATAGTTCGCACTTTATAAAAGAATATATGCCTGTAAAATCAGACAAGTGGATTCGCAGGATGGCGCTCAAGTATGCTATGATTAGACCTTTCGAGGACAAACAGGTTCGCTCAGGGGCTATATCATACGGCGTCTCGAGCTACGGCTACGACATCAGGATATCCGAC
>MHYJ01000144.1:7083-7267 GCA_001828445.1 Planctomycetes bacterium RBG_16_43_13 | reverse complement strand
GCGTCTATTTCCTTGAAGACAGCGATGAAGTTTGAGTTCTTTGTGATGAAATTCTTTGCGGTCTCGAATCCTTTGTCGCCGCTATTTGCCTTTTCTTCTTCGCTACTATCTACATATCTAATGTCGTTTGCGGGGAGTTCATAGTTGCGAAGCCATTTGCCGTCGGCATTTTTCCAGCCGGCGA
>MHYJ01000144.1:5553-6936 GCA_001828445.1 Planctomycetes bacterium RBG_16_43_13 | reverse complement strand
TCTCGTATTCCTTTATATTGTCTGCTGACTTTTTCAGGAAGTTGTCGAACTCCTCACCTGTAATCATAAGTATCTTTACAGGGTCTTGCTCGACGAGTTTTATACGGTCGTCGCGTGGGATGGTAGTAATGTTTTGAGGTAGTGCTATTAATGGAGCAGATAGCCAGATACAGATTATTAGGGAAAGGTGTTTCATATTATGTTAGTCGGAAGGGAATTTCGCCTTTCCTTCATTCTCCCACCACATCTTCCAAGCGAGTGAGTCCTCTCCTTTATCGATGCCTGTCTTTGATTTTAATATCTCAGTTATTCTTATTTTCACCCTACCGTCTTTTCCTTTGAGACCTTCTATAAGTGGTAGGATAATATTATTAGAACTAACCTCTGCCAAACCGTCTGCGGATGTAATCTGTATCTGCCAGATATCGCTATTTAGTCCGGCGGCAAGAAGTGATATAAACTTTTTCGATTTCCTTTTCGCTATTTCATCATATATATTAATCTTTACAGTTGTTTCTTTTTCATTCTTTTCGAGGCGAGTTTTTATAGCACTTATTCCTTCTTCTGCCCCAGACATAATGAGCCCACGAGCAACGGCAATTCTGACCATAGCTAAACGATGAGATAGTTTCTGGAGCATTGTCTTTATTGCCTGTGGGTCATTAATCTTGCTAAGTGCATCAGCGACGGCGTTCTTTAATCTTTCCTCATCTATTATTTTTGACATTACCCTTGACTGATCTGCCTGTCTTTGTCGAGTTAGAGGTTGCTTTCTCAGATCCTCTAATTCAGCGCCAAGTTTTTTGAGAATTGGCTCAAGTTTTTCGAGGGCACTTATAAGGAGGTCTATCGCCTCTCTTTTATTGAAAGAACCAAGTTTCTGAACTATATCAAGTTTTTCTTGTGAGTTATCTGTGGGAAATGCTTGACGTGCTTTTTTCGCAAGCTCGCTCCATTCGTCAGCATATAGACAAATATCTGCGAGAAATAATAGCACTATACAACAAATAATATATTGCCATTTCATAATACTATCTTTTTACGAAAGTTCCGCCGCTCTCCTCCGCGAGTCCTTTTAGTAGTGCCTCGCCTTTTGCGTTTTCCTCGTCAGCGTTGCCTCCACTAACAGGTTTCTCTCCCGCTTTTATAGCAGCCCATATTGTGTTAATCTTTATTTTAGCGGTCTTGTTCATTTCTTTTATCTTTTCTTTTATGAGATTAGGGTCGGTAACTTGTCCAACGTTTGGTAAGCCGTCTGTAAGTAGATAAATAGTATCTGCGCCTGAAAGCACACCACCACTGGCGGCTGATGTCCCACCTCCAGGGCTTACTTTTACAGGACCTGCTCCTCCCTCTTTCTTACTTGCTTGTAAAGAGAATGCC
>MHYJ01000144.1:3406-5425 GCA_001828445.1 Planctomycetes bacterium RBG_16_43_13 | reverse complement strand
ATACTATAGAAAATAGTGTATCTGACGATATTGCCTTTATAGCGCGCCGTAACTCGAACTTCAGAATATCTATCTTCCTTGAACCGTTTGGTTTTTCATCATCTCATCCCCCACCGCCTCCACCGGCATTGCCACCGCCGTCGCTTTTACCACCACCGCTGCCACCTGTAGTAACATCATTACCATCTCCCGGCTTCCAGTCGGCTGGTTCAGCCATACTGCCAGAATGGTCTATAACAAAGACAATTCGCTTGGAGTCAATCTTTTGTCCGTAGAATGTTGCCTCTGTCTGTTTACCCCCTCCACCACCGGGAGATGCGTCCTGTGCATAGCTATAGCCGAAGAGCATCGCCGCCGATATGAGTGCGTATCCAATATTCCTTATCATAGCCGTCCTCCTTTCTACAAAAAATCTATAAAACTGAACCACATATAGTTTATGGTTTGCCACTATAGGTGTCAAGCATTTAATCTAAAAGATATTCGATGTGGATATGGTATTTATTACCTAAAAATATTCTTTATTTTTGACTTGACAGTATTGAATTATGTGATATACTCTTTTCAGACGATATATATTATGTTACGAAACATATTGTTCTTTTATGTGTTTAAGTAGATAGGAGCTGGAATCCCCGATAAAGGCAAACTCCGAGAGATCGGATGACGCAAAGCTATAGGGTCCTAATCCTGCGGATATGGATATGTAGGAAAGGATAGCCAGTTACCGAAGGGGTGGCAGCGAAGGTAGTTGAAATCCGTTCCTTCGGTGCCTTTTATAGGGGCGTTGGAAGAGCGGATTTTTTGTTTGACGTAGTAGGAGAAAGATGGTATGACTAACGACTATCTATTAGACCTCGAGGTAAGCGGGATTATATTCCTCGTGGTTGTAGTGCTCGTGGTGGGAAGCGTGGTTTTATAGGATGATTGATAGGAGAGGATGATGGAAAAAGAAATAGGTATAGGGGCAATCCGTAACACCACCCAAGCCGGTATGACACTCGTGGAGATAATAGTTGCCTTAGCGGTGTTAGCAACAACTCTTATGGCTATGGTTGGCATACTTGTGAATAGTATGAGGACAGATGAGCAAACCAGAGAGTATGACCTCGCCAAGCAGGCGGCGACTGCGAAGTTAGGTGAGATAAGGGCTCATAACTTTGATAATATATTTGCTGATTATAACGGTGGAATATTCCAGGTAGAGGGGCTAAAAAATGCAGATGGGACAAATACGCCTGCGAGAGGTTCCATTGTTGTAGATAATTTTAATGTAAATTTGCTTGAGGTGGAAATAACAATAAGTTGGCTTGGCATAAATGGTGTGCAGAATCCGAGGCGGTTTAAGACGATGGTAACAAGGTGAAATATGAATTCATTAAATAAAGAAATAAGGGCAAAAAGCGGTTTTACACTGCTTGAGATGATGATTGCTGTAACGATATTAGGTGCTGTTTTTGTAATAGCATTCCAGATTATCGGAACAAGTCAGAGGGCATATTCTACAGGCACTGTTCAGTCGGATTTAGAGGATAGAGGCAACCGTTTAGTCGATAAGTTACAGGATGGGCTTACATATGCTAAGGTAATATCTATAACGAATAGCCACACGGTTTTAACATTTAGACAGCCGATAGATGCCAATGGAGATGGCACTATATTTGATGCTTTAGGTGCTGTAGAGTGGGGTGTAGATTTCGGCGGTATTCCGCGGCTAAACTGGAGTTATGAGTATTATTTCTCAACTGACCCTCAGGTGGGTTACCGGACCGTAAGTGAAGCGGTTACAGGTATCGATTATAACGGTGATGGTGCACTAAACGCACAATTTGCGATTAGTAAAATTATGTATAGGATAAAGGATACATTAGGCGCAGTGCAATTTGAGACAGATGTTGACAATGATGTAATTTTGAGAATAAACGCTCCTATAATGGATTTACAGATTAGTAATGGTGCGGCTGTAGGAGGTAATTTCTTCAACTTTGGAGGTGGTGGTACTACTGGAGATCCATTATT
>MHYJ01000144.1:0-3385 GCA_001828445.1 Planctomycetes bacterium RBG_16_43_13 | reverse complement strand
TGTAGAGGTGCCCACAAATCCAGCCGCTGTATTTATAAATATTTGGCACGGTAAGTTCGACCCAAGCGATTCGAGAAGGTTCTATATGAAGAGATGTTACAATATTGTTCGGCTGAGAAATCCTCAGACGTAAATATTTAGATGTATTTGTCCCTTGATAAAGAGGGATAGAAAGGAGGCAGTTATGGTTACGAGCAAACGAATAGGCAGAGAAAAGGGAGTGGCCCTCTTAATGGCTACTGTGGTAGTAGTGATTGCAATTGGTCTTGGTGGGGCGCTACTCGCAAGTAGCTACGCGAAATCGAGGACATCCACCAGGTCCGATGAGCTTAATCAGGCACAGTTTATAGCTGAGGCGGGATTGGAAAAGGCACGTAGGGTGCTGTATATAAACAAATCTAACAGCTGGTGGCTTTGGAGCGGACCAGGGGGAATACTTGATTGGAATCAGCAAAACGGTACCACAAATGCTGATGTAATAAAGCAGGACTTCCTTACTAATTTCAATAACGGTAACTATAACTTGGATATACAGAATGCGGATCAATGGGCTGGTCAATATACATGGGATGGTGTAAACTTCTGCTCTAATTTGAACTTCTACAACGGCGGTTCGTATTACGTTTATGTGGCTAACAATAACGATGGAGGAGGAGCTACTAATGACATTGATGGTGAGTTGGTAGTAACTGTAACATCTACCCTACCAGACGGGACGCAGCGTCAGATTGAAGCAAGAACAACGTATAGTGACCCTCTCTATATGCCTGACGCCGCTATAGTTGCAGATGGCTCATTCAAAATAAATGGTGCCCCTACTATTGACGGGGCTAAAGGGGAGATTATGACTAACGGTGATTTGTATATTAATGGTAATCCCTCTATATCCGTATCAGGAGATGCGGCTGGGCAGGTAATTTTAGCTGGTAATCCCCCTACCCCGCCAGGTGGTTGGAATAGCGGTGTGCCGCAGGTCCCTTTACCGGAGATAAAGCCGTGGGAATATGCGTCTTATGCGGATTACTTTCTGACGTGGGGATACGTGTATGATAAGAACTGGGGGTTGATTGCAGACCTTTCTGGTGGTGGCAGTTGGAACGGTTTCAATTGGAATAGTGGTGCCGGAGAGTGGGGTCTGCAAGCGAGTTCCGCAACTATACCTGCGGCGTATTATACATATAACACCACACGTATAAACGGTAGTGGTGGTAAGGCAGCCCCTGCAACGCTATCCATTATTTCCACAGGTTCTATAGTTATGACAGGTGGTGTAGCAGTCCAGCCATATCTGACGAATACGCTATTTATAGCAGGAGGAGACATCCATATAGGTGGTAATGGCAATAGCACGACCTATAATGGGCTACTTGCCGCGCACGAGCAGATGAAGATGGCAGGGACGCCAGATCTCCTCGGTTCACTACTTGCTGAGGATGCCGTTGACTTCTATAGCGAAGTAACTACGGGTAGCACAATTGAGTTAGGTGGTGAGATGGCTGGTAACTCTCATTTAACATATAATGGAGGTATGACGACTATTCTGAAATCCGGGTCAGGAAGTGTTGCAATCAAGGCATTAAGGCAGTTAAAATAGGACAAAAAAGTATATAAAAGGATGCAAAAAAAGGTATATATAGCAGTTCTGCTTGCTGTATTAGGTAGCGGGGTGGTTATCCTGTCTGCAGATGAGAGGGTGCATCTCAGAAATGGTAACTACCTCGATGGCACTATTGTCAGTGATGATAGTGGGTCTATAACTCTCCAAACCCGTTATGGAACAGTGATATTAAATAAATCTGACATAGTATCGACTGAGAGACCTCCGCAGATAAGCCAATTTAAGCCGAGCGGTCACCTTGATAGAATCCACTTACGAAATGACAACTACATTGAGGGCGATATAATAAAAGAGACGGCAGATACTATAACGTTGAGAACTAAATCAGGCACATTTGCATTAAAGAAAGCGGATATACTATCAAGAGAAGGTATAGAAAAAGAGGAGCCGTTACAACCCGTAAAAAAAGTTACACCATTTAAGCCACCAGTTGAAGAGGACGAGGAAGATGATGATAGTGGCAGTAAAGCAACTCCTAAAGATGTAGAAAAACCAGAACCAAACGTGAGGTCTGACATAAAAACAAGGATTGATGCAATGTTTAAAATAATTCCTAAGGTGTCAGATAATGAGAGATATTCTATCATAAAGGAGATAGTTGAACTTGGTAGTGATGTGGTGCCGTATCTGATGTATAAAATGGATGATGCAAATCCATTAGAGCTTAGTTGTATTGCTACAGCCATCGCACTGATGAAAGACGTGGACGTATTGGACCAACTTGTAGAAAAACTCAGCAGTGATAAGCCGCAGGTAAGAAGCGCCGCAATTTCTATTTTGGCTAACGTGGGTAACGATAGCATACTGCCGGTTCTTAGAAAACGATTACGCGACAGTGATGCAACCGTTAGAGGCATAACTGCCGCCGCATTGACTAAACTGAATGATGTTGACTCAATATCTGATGTTGCTAACTTGCTCTCCGACCCTGAACAAGGGGTAAGGAGAATGGCTGTTATGAGTGTTCTTGAAATGGCCTCAAAAAATAAAGAAGCAGTTCCTGATGTTGTTGAAGCGTTAGGTGAGTTGCTCGACTCCGCAAGCCCGCAAGCTCAGGCAGATATAGCAGATATATTAGGAAAGTTGGGTAATAAAGAGGCGATACCTCATCTCGTTAAGCTTATAGATAGCAGTTCTAAAGAGATAAAGGCAAGCGCTATTATCTCCTTAGGTCGGCTAAAAGCGGCAGAAGCCGTTGAACTGCTCGTAGAACGGTTAGGGGCAGAAGAGGATAGGTGGGTAAGGATACAGATTGCCACTGCCCTACAGGAGACCAGAGATAAGAAGGCGATACCAGCCCTTATAGAAATGCTATCAGATGAGGACTTGGATATGAAGCTTGCCGCCTCTCGTGCACTACAGGGCATAACAAACGAACATTTCGGCACAGACCCCAGTAAATGGGCTAACTGGTGGAAGGAAAAGACAGGCACAAAGTAGCTACACTTTTTCCTTGCATTCACATATATAAAATAATATCATCACGCTTTTACAGAATATATTTATGAAAGAGAAGATACATCCTGCATATAAGGAAGTAAATGTAACCTGTGCCTGTGGCGAGACATTTAAGACACGTTCAACTTATACAAAGGAGAAGATGTCAGTTGAAATATGCTCAAAGTGCCACCCATTCTTTACCGGCAAGCAGAAGTTCGTTGATACCGCCGGTATGGTGGAGAAATTCCAGAAAAAGTGGGCAAGCACAGAGGCGCAGGAGGCACAGCAGAAGACGCAACTTCGCAAGGAAAAGGAACTTGCAGAAAA
>MHYJ01000143.1:4541-5643 GCA_001828445.1 Planctomycetes bacterium RBG_16_43_13 | reverse complement strand
TCGGGTTTCTGTCCCACCCCCCCCTAATATAATCTTGCAAAAGTGCTTACCTAAAATAATGTTACCTTTTGTAACATATGTTACTTTAAGTAACATTGTCTTTTACACCACCTTCATTTTCCCGCCATTTTCTGCGGTTTTTCATTGGCACGCAATTTGCTCTATATAAGAGCGAGTGCCCCGGTAACTCAATGGACAGAGTAGACGTTCGCTAAACGTAAGGTTGTGGGTTCGACTCCCACCCGGGGCATTCATCAAGGGAGGGACATATAGTTAGTTGTCCCTCCCTATTTTACTACAGATACTTGACTTTTTTAAGTATTGTTGTATACTTCACATAGCGAATGTTTAGCTCTTGAGTTACTGGGCTTCCCGCTCCTGTGAAAGAGCGGGATTTTTTATTCTGCAATCAATGTTATGTAACTATGGCTATCCTCTCTACTTTTTTCTTGCAAAATGCACCAAATAATATTACTATATCTCCCCAAAAGGAAAATATCTAATAATGCAAGCCCTCTATAAGCGGTTTCAGCTAAGTTTCGGGAAGTTCAGACGCGGGTTCCTCATCACCTTCGCAAGGGGCTCGGTTAGAGAGAAATTAGCAGAGCGAACAGGACACTGCAATAGGTGCGGCGCCTGCTGTAAAATCCTCTTCAAATGCCCCGCTTATGACGACTCCGACGGCGTCCCGAAATGTTTAGCATATAACTCTAAACCCGGCGTCTGTTCTCTCTTCCCATTTGACGAGAGAGACATCAAGGATAGAGATGTAGTGATGCCCGAAGTCCCCTGCGGCTTCGACTTCGATAAACCGACAAACGGGACTAATGGCTCTACCATCTCAAATAATGGTTCTGTCATCTCAGATAATGGAAATGGAGTCAATGGCAATGGAAAGGCGCGCTTCCCCTGGGAGGTGAACCCGAACATAAAGGCGACCAGCGTATTATTCGGACCACTCTTGGTAGCGAAGGTGGCAATGAAGGAGAAGAATAAAACAAATGGCAAAGGTCAAATGACAAATGACAAGTAAAGTCCAAATATCAAATGGCAAAAAGAGATGCGATTTATGGGAAAAATGTATAACTTGACATTTGGACTT
>MHYJ01000143.1:4277-4492 GCA_001828445.1 Planctomycetes bacterium RBG_16_43_13 | reverse complement strand
ACTTACGTCAGCAGTTAGATAGAGACGGCTTTATCACCTTAGAAGTAAGCGGTTCATCTATGTCCCCTACGCTGAAAGAGGGTTCTACAATAATAGTCAAACCGATTGACGTCATAAAAATGGGAGATGTGGTTGTAATAGAGGGTGCTAATAATAATTTACTCGTCCACAGGATAGCCCATAAAATAAAGATGGGTAAAAAAGAGTGGTATATC
>MHYJ01000143.1:0-4163 GCA_001828445.1 Planctomycetes bacterium RBG_16_43_13 | reverse complement strand
GCCGCTTTCTTACATTTAGGTGCCTTTATGTCGCATTTTGGTATGTATCCGCAGGGCATAACGGGTAATTTTAATAAAACAGCAGTATCAACAGCCAAATTTCTATTGCATAGGATGTTGGCTTTCGGTAGGTTAGTGCCTAAGAACGTAATATAAAATGCAAAGAGTAAAATTAATGATCCCGATTTATCGGGATACCCCATTATAGTATTTCCTTTATTTTGTATTTTTAGTTTTAAGTTTTACATTTTTTAAGGAGGTGAGCGAGAATGTTGAGGAAGCTTGAGTGTTATTTAGTGCCGTCGAAGCTGGACAGTATGCGGGACGCCCTCGTTAAGAATGGCATCGAGGGGATGAGTGTTACAGATGTGAAGGGCTTCGGGACACGCAGTAAGACGAAGAACGGTCTGCCGCAGTTCGAGGACAGGGTGAAGGTTGAGGTTGTAGTTGATGAATCCATAGTGGATAGTGCCATAAATATAATACGGGATTTAGCAGGTGCGGGAACTATAGGCGCGGGCAAGATATTCGTAGTGCCTGTAGAGGACGCAATACGGCTCTCCACGAAAGAGGCAGGGAGAAGCGCTATTTTTTAATTCTTTGTTATTATGAAGAGGAGGGAAATTATGCCTACTAAGGTAGCTGAGACGAAGAAAGCGAAGAGTGCGGCGACATCAACATCAGAGGTCTCCGCAGGCGAGGGACGCAATCCGTGGGAGATGGCATTGGAGCAACTTGACACGGTGGCGAAATTGCTCGAACTTGACAGCGGCATACACAAGATACTTGCGACGCCGAGAAAGTGCCTGACAGTATCTGTGCCTGTCAAGATGGACGATGGCAAAATAGACGTATTTGTAGGGCATAGGGTTCAACACAGCACAGCAAGGGGACCTGCGAAAGGCGGCATCCGCTATCATCCGGGCGTAACGCTTGACGAGGTGAAGGCGCTTTCTATGTGGATGACCTGGAAGTGTGCGGTTGTGGGTCTTCCCTTCGGCGGCGGTAAGGGCGGCATTACTTGCGAACCGAAGAATATGTCAGAGGGCGAACTTGAACGACTGACGCGGCGATTTATATCAGAGATACTCCCTATCATAGGTCCTGAAAAGGATATACCAGCTCCAGATGTAAATACAACCCCACAAATGATGGCTTGGATTATGGATACATATAGCGTAAATAAGGGTTATCCTGTTCCGGGCGTTGTAACAGGTAAGCCGGTCGCAGTAGGTGGTTCGCAAGGACGTAACTCTGCAACAGCGAGAGGTGTTATGTACACAATTTTATATGCATTAAAACATATGAATAAGAGTATTGCTGGGCAGAAGGTTGCGATACAGGGTTATGGCAACTGCGGTTATTTTGCTGCGAAACTGTTAAGCGAACTTGACTGCAAGATAATAGCCGCCAGCACATCAAAAGGTGGTATGTACACTTCAAAGGGCTTTGACCCTGAGGCACTGAATGACCACTATCAGAGGACAAAGGGAGTAGTTAATTTTAAGGGTGCGGATAATATATCGAACGAAGAGTTGCTTGAACTCGATTGCGATATACTTATACCAGCCGCGCTTGAGAATCAGATAACAGAGAAAAATGCAGATAGGATAAAGGCACATATTATTGCGGAGGGTGCCAATGGTCCTACTACCCCGGAAGCAGACCGTATCCTCTTCGGAAGAGGAAAATTCGTGATACCTGATATACTTGCTAATGCAGGAGGTGTTACTGTTTCATACTTCGAGTGGGTGCAGGCATTACAAGAGTATTTCTGGTCAGAGCGGGAGGTCAATCTCAAACTCCGCGATATTATGGAGAAGGCATTTGAGTCGGTCTATGCTATCAATACCGAGAGAAAAGTGGATATGAGAACTGCGGCATATATGCTTGCCGTAAATCGCGTTGCAGAGGCACATCGCCTGAGAGGTTTATATCCGTAGTAAGATAAAGTTACTTTAGGGATTCTATTTTAGGGGGCTTCCAAAGAAGCCCCCTACTTTTTTTTGATTGTTGATTCCCTCATAATCCATCCCCCTTTTTAGTGATTCAAAGAGTGGGTAAATTGCGTTAAGCTCATTTTTTACGCTTCTTCGAGGTAGAATGGTATCAAGATACCTTTTGACACCTTATCGTTGCTGTAAGCTCATTTCTACGCTTCTACGGGGCATCCTAACACCGTTAGAGAACGATATTTTTATAGCCAACATTAGTTGAAGGTTGATTGGCTATGAAAATATGGCTACGTTAATTTGGGGTTGCATTCTCTAACGGGGCTAATAGACGGTTATACCATTATCCCAGCTTTTGGACTGGCTCTTTGTTGTCAAATTGTGGTTTTAGTCGATATTTGTCATCCCTTTTGGGTGGGGTGCCGTTCTCATCCTTTGGTTTATCTTCCTCAGGTGGTTGCGGTTTATTATCGTCAACCGATTTCTGTTCTTCTGTGGTATTCTGCCTCCTATACTCTATATCCTTGCGGAGCTCTATAAACTCCTCTTCTGCGAGTTGTTTTATCCGTTTCAATATGGTGTTTTCCTCCTGCTTACGAAGTTCAGGAAACTCTACTGGTGGCAGGATAACCTTGCTCGCCCCCGCCTTTTTCAGGAGACGCTCTCTAACAGTTACGGCATCATCAAGGAATTTATAATACCGTTCGACAAGGTTCAGTGCCTGACAATATGCCCAAGTAGAGTCATCTGCCCTACCCTGCCTTTTATATGTGTCTCCTAAATTCTCGTATGCCGCATAGTCCTTCAGCGCGTAGCTATTGGTGTAGTTTATTGCCTGAACGAAATATTCTACCGCCTTCTGATATTCTTCTTCCTTGAACGTCTTCTCTCCTAAACTTATAAGGGAGAGATAATAGTATCTATCTTCTTTGAACTTCTCCTGTAAATCCTTATCCTGTACTTGGGCGAATGCCGTCAGAGATAGAATAAGGAAATAGCCGCAAACGTAGATTATCCGCATACCTGAAACTCTATTATTTCGGACGCAAGGTGTCAACCCCGTTAGATTTGATAGAAGCATGTGGCAGAAACACATATTCATAATATTATAGACGCTTTATTTGAGCGTCAATCTATCAGGAAGTCATAACGGGGTCAACTTTTTTATTTGCTATATAGAGTAACTTTGCTATACTTTTCGTCATATTGGTATATATGATAAGACGTTACATAGCGTTGTTTATACTTCCTTTATTTTTCCTATCCTGCTCTCGCAATATAGAGAAGGAGAAGGGGCAGCATATTGCTGAATTTAAGGGTATAGTCCGCTTATATCTCCAGAACTTAAATAACGAGGGGCTGGAGCGTCAGTCATCTGGCAAACGAGGATTCAATCGTTATAATTACAGCGAGAATGATAAGAATTTTGTCCTGATAGAAACCAAATACCCACGTGAGCCGTTGAGGGCGAAGGTTATTTATCAGAGAGATATGTGGTTCTACGACCCTCACGGTGGACATTTTGAGGCGGCACTCGAGAAGAATGCTGAACTTTATCCTAATGGCGAGGGTTATTATAGAAAGGACCAGAAATATCTCTGCGGGCAGATATTTGAATACGATGGTTCTCTACACACCATAGGCAAGCCGATAGAAACGGCTCTTTTTGTTCCTTGGCGACCACTCGACCTTAATAAGGAAATGGCAGAGATGTTAGAATCTGAGAGAAAGAAGCTGCTTGAGAGATTGGAGAAAGAGAAAGAGGGCTTGCCAGAAGACGTCAAAAAGATTGTCCCTGAGCCGCAGGCAGACCATGACACCGGATTTAGAAGATAACCAGTTCAATTATTAGTATTCCTCTTCTATTATTTCATAGATTTCACAGTGCTTGCCATTTGTCTATACGCCTCGACATAGATTCTTAGTAGGTCTATATTTGTTTTCGCCTTTTCCGGCATCTGCTCTACAAAGTGCTTAGTAAGTTCTGTTGCTGCTATTTCGCGTGAAGAAGTGCCCCTAATATCTTCTAATCCTTTCAACGTTATCTCGTGTTGGAATGTACCAGATGTTCCAACTGGTGTAGTATTGCCAATTCTTATAGTTTGGGATTGCTCCTGAAACATCATTCCTGCCAGAAAGACCACAGCACCTATTAACAGCCACGCCCCAATAAGTTTCGTCTTTGACATATATTGCTCCTTTCTAAAAGTA
>MHYJ01000142.1:4495-5032 GCA_001828445.1 Planctomycetes bacterium RBG_16_43_13 | reverse complement strand
CCATATACTCTCCGGTTTTAATACCTTAAGTGCCTTATTTATCCTGTTCCGCACATCATCTACTTTTTCTATCTTGTGTGAGTGGACATCCACCACACCGAAGGAGATGTCCTTAGTAAATGGATTTTTCTTAAATAGCTCGAGTAGGTCAAGTTCGCTGTTCGACATCTCAAGGTCGAAATTATCCACAGGCATATTTAGCATATTCGGATATATAAATTCGAACGCCCCATAGCATACGTGGGTAATAAAATATGCTGGTAGCCCATCTGTAACTATATGCATCGCATCTACAGCTACAGAAAGTTCCTCAGGCCTAACCGATAGAGCGGGTTCGTCTATCTGGATAATCTTAGCCCCTGCTTTCATCAGCGCTTCTACTTCTTTGCGTATCTCCTTTGCCAGTGCAAGAGCTGTAGAACGTCTATCGTTATAATGCTCGTTAAACGACCAATCCATAATGGTATACGGCCCCGTTAACATACCCTTTACCGGCTTCTTAGTAAGCTTTTGTGCAAATCGCCACCATTCTACTGT
>MHYJ01000142.1:4170-4472 GCA_001828445.1 Planctomycetes bacterium RBG_16_43_13 | reverse complement strand
CATTAACTATTACTGGTTTATGATAATAGCGATTGCCATAAGAGCGAACCAATCCTCCCTTCTCAAAGCCGGGCATATTCTCCGCAAAATATGCTACCATATCGCCTCTTGCCATTTCTCCATCGACAAGGACATCAATTCCTATTCGTTCTTGTTCCTCTATCCAAAATTTAGTGGCTTCTTCCTCCTTTACCTTTAATGCATTTGCAGAGATTTCGCCTTTAGCAAATTTCGCACGAGCGGCCTTCAAAAAATCTGGTTTGGGGAAGCTACCTACGGAGGTAGTCGGAAATAGTGGTAAA
>MHYJ01000142.1:0-4023 GCA_001828445.1 Planctomycetes bacterium RBG_16_43_13 | reverse complement strand
AATTATCCTGCCCACAACCCTCGCCACCTCCCCCGCATCCTCAATCCTCGTGTTCCTGCCGTCCACAATCCCCAGCCCGAGCAATTTCTTCGAGCCGACCGACAGCACCTTATCCACAATCCCCGGACTATACGTCAAATCAAAATGTAACGCCACGACTGGCAGTTCCTGCATCTTTTCATACAGCGGCGCCGCATCACCAAAATATGTCGCAAGCGACAGCATCGCCCCGCCCTTCTCCCTCGCTATCTTCTCCAGCGCAGACGCCACTAAATCCCAGTCGCCCGCATTTTTTAATATCGACGGCTCGTCTATCTGTATTATCTTCGCACCATTTTTGGCAAGTTCCCCTACCTCGCGCGCCAGCACATCCGCAAGCGCCTCCGTCAACTTCGCCACATTATAATTCCCTGCTATCGAATGCCGTGCGAGCGTGTATGGACCCGTCAGAACTTGCTTCACGCAAAATCGCGGCTCGGCAAGCGACTCGTTTACCCCCTTCGCAAACAAGAATTCATCCACCAATATATGTCTCGTCCACTCGGGCTTGCCCTTAATAAGCGGCTGGCGGAAATAACAATTCGTATCGAAGAATCTGAGCAATCCCTTTATCTCGACATTGCCTATTCTCTGCATTATGTGTGAGATGGGGTCATACCACCGCACAAGCCCATCCGTCGGGATGTCGATACCGCACTCTACCTGCTCGAGTATTACCTCGCGGGTGAGGTCGTCCTGCGACCTGCGGAGTTCTTTCTCTATCTTTTTGCCCTTCTCCCAGAGGTCGATGGTCTTGCGGAGAATCTGTTGCCTCGGCTCGTCCCCTATGCGAGGATATCCGCCGATGGTCTCTAAAAGTATTTTTGTTTTCACTGCGTATTTATTATAATGAGGGGACATTATTACAGAAATTTAAGTAAATACAAGGATATTTTTTCTAATCCCCTATCCGCTATATTAAATGCAGAAAAGGATAGATAAAATCGCCTTTACGGGTAACTCTTTTTTTGCTATAAAGTTCTGTATGCAAAGAGATAGGGCAAAGCAGAAGATTAGATAGATCGTTGAGAAATATGATAAGGTATCGGCGGGAAAAAGGGGATAGTTAAAATTTTTGTTCTTGTAAAAGCTTAGAAATCATTTTAATAAAGCCTTCTTTATAATATCGGTCTTCAAACTTAAATGAGTATTTAAATGTTTCATAAATTCCAAGTAAATCCTTTATATATAAGGTGGCACATGTTGCACATAAATCGGCGTTAGGATAATATACACCACAACTGGTACATTGTGGCATATTAAAGTCGTCGGGAAACCTAACATCTGGATAATTAACAAAATGGTGATTTACCTTAACTATGATAGCTTTTTCAAACACCTTTATAGGATTATTTTCACTTTCTTCAAAGATTAATAAATCATCTGACGTTATTTTTAAACGCAAACCTTCCTTTTCAAGCTTTCCCCTGTCTTCAGGATTAGTAGTGTATGTACACCTGACAGGATAAATGATTAAGGAGTCTGTTATCATAGTTCAAGCCATTAGCAGTTTACAAATATACAACTATTTTCTCAAACTATCTAACTTAACCCAATCACCAGGAGCTCGTTCATATGTCCAGAAAGCCCAACCATTACATGTTCGCAGTTTACAGGCAGCCGCCCCAGCTGAAGATGGAGAAGTAAAAGATTTCCCATTAAAAACTATAGTTCCATTTTTGCTTACGCGCGCTTTTAAAGTTTTACCCCTAAATTGAGCATTAAGCTTTAATGGCATATCTATATATTTTGATAAAACTGCTTGTCCTTCCACAGTTACCTTCCTTTTAGGACTAGTGATTTTCTCTTGTACTCCAAAAATAGCACTTATCTCATTGCGTTGAAATAATTTTATGTCTTGTTTAAAACGCCGTCCTATGTTTTCTGATTTATGGAATTTTGGCAAGCTAACGTTTCCTTGAGGATGAGTAACGTGTAAAATAAGCGACTCCAAATCCTTAAGAGAAGTCACTTTTAAAGTTAGGTAAATACTAAACCTATTCCAAGAGTAGCTGTGGTGGTCTTTTAAATGTTGTTTAAGTCGAAATCTTAAATCGCTGGCTAGTCCAACATAATAAAGCTTATTGTCACGATAAAGGGCATAAATTCCATGTCGGTTTTTGATATAGTGGCGAATTATCTTTTGATATTTTTCTAAGGCATCACGTGAAATTGTTTCTAAATGCTGGTAAACCAACTGCTCTCGTCTTGCCATAATGGAACATCAATCTTAATACAAGGTTTCGAACTTGTCAATAAATATATTTTTGCAGGTACTTAGAAAATGGAAACAGCGACTATTTTTTGATAGCCCTACAAATTGTCGAGCCATAATCTCCGTCCCGCCCGCCCCGTCAGGAATACTTTCCCTGTATGATGTGTTTGTTATAAATAGATGGGCATAGAATTAAAAACAAATTTCTCCAGCCATATAAAATGGGAAATATATGACAAAAATATTGTATATCGCAATAGCAATACTTATATTAACCGTATTATATGCCACAAACACACGAAAGGATTCCGCTATGAATATGAAGACGAACAAACTAACGCAGGACGAGGAATATGTAATCCTGAAAAAAGGCACAGAGCCGCCATTTACAGGCAAATACACGGATAATTTTGAGAAAGGCACCTATATCTGTAGGCAGTGCAATGCGCCCCTCTACAAGTCGGAGAGCAAGTTTCACTCTGGTTGCGGATGGCCAAGTTTCGACGACGAGATACCCGATGCCGTCAAAAAGCAGAAAGACGCCGATGGCAGACGCACAGAAATCACCTGTGCCAGATGCGACGCACACTTAGGACACGTATTCTACGGAGAGGGTTTCACACCTAATGACACCCGCCACTGCGTGAACTCAATCTCTATGATCTTTATACCTGCAACTGACAATACCAAAAAAACCGAGAGAGCAATTTTTGCAGGGGGCTGTTTCTGGGGAGTAGAATATTATTTCCAGCACGAGAAGGGAGTAACCAGCACACGGGTGGGCTACACAGGCGGCAATGTTGACAATCCAACATACGAGCAGGTCTGCGGTAACGACACCGGGCACATCGAAGCCCTTGAGGTTACGTATGACCCCACACAAACGGATTATGAGACGTTGGCAAGGATATTTTTTGAGATTCACGACCCCACGCAGACGAACGGACAGGGACCTGATGTAGGCGAACAATATTTGTCAGCAATTTTCCACAAGGATGAACAACAAAAACGGACTTCTGAGAAACTAATTAGTATTCTGAAGGCGAAAGGGTATAAGGTCGCCACGCAACTGAGGAAGGCGACCACCTTCTGGGCGGCTGAGGACTATCACCAGCAATATTACGAGAAGAAAGGCGATACGCCCTATTGCCACAAACGAGTTCAGCGATTTTGATTTGTCCCGATTATAGATGCTAACTCAAAATAGATACGCACTGAAGGAGTGGGCAGTTGCTATACATCATCTGGCGATGGGGAATCATATCCTCGTCCTCCGAAAGGGCGGCATATTAGAGGTCAAGAAGGGCTTCGAGATAAAGCACGACGAGTTCTTCCTCTTCCCCACATACGTCCATCAGAAGAAGGAGGACTTAATCAAGAATGCACATAAAGACCTTGATGATATTACAAAGCAATATACCCCTGATGGAAATGTATCTTTAGAATATTATGCAACTGTCGAGGCGACCGCAAAAATAAACGACATAACAACTCTAAAGAAACTTGCGGGTATGCACATACTCTCGGACAGTGCGGTAGAGAGCAGATTCAACTATCGCGAGAAGGGACTGAATGCCCTTATACTGCGAGTATATAAACTGCAACGGTCGGCATCCATAGTGAATACCACCGAATACGATGGGTGCAAATCGTGGGTGGAGTTAGAGCAGGAAATCCCGACCACAGGGTGCGAGAATGTGCTGGCAGAGGCGGAGTTTCGGAAGAAATTAGCTGATATAAGGAACGTTGTTAAGATATAGAGTGCATCC
>MHYJ01000141.1:9210-9525 GCA_001828445.1 Planctomycetes bacterium RBG_16_43_13 | reverse complement strand
GAGGCGGCGCGCCTGCTGTGCATTTACTCTGTCAATGGATATTGAGGTCGGGTTTTTAAATCCGTCTAAGACACCTTTTTTTGTAATTTCGTTGAATGTAACCCTCATTATTCTTTCAGGGGATATCTTCAATACCTGAGCTAAATGCCAGGCGATTGCCTCTCCCTCTCTATCGGGGTCGGTAGCTAAATAGATGTTGCCTGCATCTTTGGCGGCAGAACGGAGTTGCGTTAATATTTTTCTTTTACCCTTTGCTGTGATGTATGTAGGTGTAAAGTTATTTTCTATATCTATCCCAAGCTTCCGACTCGGCAG
>MHYJ01000141.1:8664-9151 GCA_001828445.1 Planctomycetes bacterium RBG_16_43_13 | reverse complement strand
TTGCCGGCGACTCTACTATGACTAATGACTTTTTATTTTTTTTGCTTGCCATTTTATCTACCTATCGGTTATAGCCGATTAAAACTGATGATATGGATTATAGAGGGTGGCTGTTTATAATATCAATGGTATATAAAAATATGGACAAAACAATATATGAAATATATCTTATTCTATCTTTCTATGTCGTGGTATGAGGCAAACATTTCCTTGCCTCGTTTAGTGCAATCTGTTAAATAGCCCGTAATGAAAAATAATACAAAGGGCTTCGTATGGCTTTTTGCAGTAGGGCTTCTTTTGGCACAGTATGGAATAATACGTGTCATCTTTCCTGATTTGGGGTATAGCTGGGATGCGCTCTTGGCGGGGCTTGCCATATTTGGTGCGGCGTTTATGCTGTCGTGGGGGGCTGAACTCGCACAATTAGAGATACCTCAATCCCTTGCCCTCGCATTTCTTGCGTTGATTGCGGTTGCCCCGGAATACG
>MHYJ01000141.1:8520-8607 GCA_001828445.1 Planctomycetes bacterium RBG_16_43_13 | reverse complement strand
TATGACCGGCGCCAATCGGCTTTTGATAGGTATTGGCTGGAGTGCAGTCCTGCTGACATTCTGGCTAAAGACAAAAAATAAGTCCAT
>MHYJ01000141.1:0-8472 GCA_001828445.1 Planctomycetes bacterium RBG_16_43_13 | reverse complement strand
CACATTATACTCGTTCATCATACCGCTGAAGGGGACCCTCTCGATAGTTGATACGATAGTGCTTTGCACAATTTTTATTTACTATATGATTTCTGCTACAGTATCGAGAAAGGTCGAGCCGGAATTCGAAGGTCCTGTAGAGATGTTTGCATCCTGCTCGAGGGGGTTACGTATCTTTATAACGTTCGCTTTCTTCGTCATAGCTGGTTTCGTTATATACAGTTGCACGGAGAGATTTGCGGAAGGATTATTAGCCACAGGTAGAGAATGGGGATTGAATGAATTTTTAGTAGTCCAGTGGCTTGCACCGTTGGCATCCGAGTCGCCCGAATTTATCTGTGCCATAATATTCGCCCTCAAGGCAAATCCCGGGGCTGGATTGGGAACGCTTGTATCGTCGAAGGTAAATCAGTGGACACTCTTGATAGGGTCGCTACCATTAGTATATATGATTTCCTCAGGGCACTTTATATCTATGCCTCTTGATGAGAGACAGCGGGAGGAGATATTCCTCACAGCGGCGCAGTCGCTATTTGGGCTTACGTTGTTGTATAATTTTAATTTCTCACTTTGGGAGGCAATAGCCCTCATAGTGCTGTTCGCAACGCAGTTGTTTTTTACGGACACTTCGTCGCGATATATCTATTCATATTGCTATATCTTCTTCTCGGCTATAGTTTTTGTGGCGAATAAAACCAGCCGTGCGAACTTGATAAGCATAATAAAAAAGGGCGGACGGACGGGCTAACATGGTTAGCAGAATCTATCTCCCATATTCACCCTGTAGCCGTTTATGAATTCCTGTGCGGTCAGGATACGTTTATTTTCTGGTTGTAGCATCTTTACGTCTATGGCGTCACTGCCGCAGGAGAGCGTGATGACACCATTTGCGGTGGATAGTATAGTTCCGCATTCCACATTTCCCCCATTAGAGCAGGCACTAACGGGGCGAGCCATTCCGCATTTCGCATTGGGGATGTCCGTCTCTATGATGTTAAGTGATATTGTCTTCTCGCCTATCTTGAGTGAAGTCCTCGCAAGCGGGCGGGGGTTTAGAGCCCTTACCTGTGCGTCTATCTTCTCGGCGGGATTGTTCCACAGGATGTTGCATATTCCCCTGTCAATCTTCGGTGCGTATGAGGCGGAGCGGTTATCCTGAGGTATCTCTACTGCCCTGCCTGATTCTATGTTATCAATTACTGTGGTAAGTAGTTCGGCGCCGAGTTCCGATAGCGCCGCCTCGAGCGAGCCGGCGGTTGCCCTATCGGGTATCTCCATCATCCTTACGGCGAGGATTGGACCTGCGTCTAATTTCCTGACTATGTGAAATATTGTAACGCCGGTTACCTTTTCTTGATTCAATATTGTGTGGACGACAGGGGCGGCGCCGCGATACTTCGGCAGGAGGGATGCGTGTATATTTATGAAGCCATACTTGGGTAGCGATAGCACCCGTTCGGAGATGATTTGTCCGAATGCGGCTGTAACGGCGAGGTCGCACTTGAGAGAGGTGATGAACCGCATACCTTCTGTGGTATTTATGTCGTCTAATTGGAGGAGGGGGAGGGAGTGTTCTAATGCTAATTTTTTTATGATGCCTTGCGAGAGTTTCAGTCCGCGACCGCTCTTTCTATCGGGTTGGGTGATGACAGCGGAAACGGTATGCCTGCCAGCCAGCAATTTAGTTAGGGCTGGTGTGGCGAAACTGCCCGTGCCGAGGAATAAGATATTCATCGTAAAATCCCAAATCTCGAATTACAAGCATCAAATAGATGCCAATAACCAAATCTCAAACAGTTTGAAACTTGGTATTTGAGTATTAGTGCTTATTTGCAATTTGGTGCTTGAAGTTTGGAATTTCATATCTTTCAATCTAATTTGTTGGATAGATGAATTATTTCTTTTCCTCAGTGGGTTTTTGCTCGGTTGCTTTTTTCAGCTTTTCGCTGTATTCAACGCCCTTTTTCCAGATGTCGAAATTCTCGACGAAGCGTTGCTCCTCTTTGTTGAGTGTGACTTTGATGGTGATAAATTGGTCTTTCAACTTTTTATATTCTGCTTCGCTCCACTTATCGCCGGGTGGAAACTCCTCTACTATCTTGAGGGATTTAGCCAAATCATCTACCTGCTCGGCTAAACTTTTTTGCTTTTTGCTCTCATCTTCTTTTTTAGCGGCTTCGGTGGCGGCTTCTGCTTCATCGAGAGATGCCTTCTCGGCTTGCTGGATTTGCTGTTCCTTATCCTGTTTTATCTCGGAGTTTTGCTTGTCGACGAGCCGTTTCACTTTTTCCTTCTGTGCTAATACTTCTTTTAGTGTGTCTGGGTCTATGGTGCCGAGTAAGGACACACCGCTAATAAAACTCCTTTTAAGCGATAACGTTCCATTCAGAGAAGGATACTCGAATGTTATATCAAGTGTAATATAATCTTCGGACACCTCCTTTACGGTTCCTCTAAAGGAGTTATCGTTCTTTAGAGTTAGCTCTATGCGGTCGCCAACCTTTATCTCATCAGCATAGATAACAGCAGTCAGAATCAGAATGGCGAACATTGTTCTCATAGCAGATACATTCTACCATCTAAATGCCAATAAATCAACCTTGACATCTATTTATATAAAGGTAAGAATGTATTTTACATCTTCTTATATATGAGAAAGAAATATCATTCTGCAGAGGTAGTTAGGACGAGGGAAGGTGAGCAATATCATATAGGGCTAAAGCCGGGCGACCTCGCAGAATACATACTTCTATGCGGTGATGTGGACAGGGCTAATAAAATCGCCCATTATTTTGACAAGATAGAACTTTCAAAATCGAATAGAGAATTTGTAACGTTTACAGGTGCTTATAAAGGAATACCTCTTTCCGTAATGGGGACTGGTATAGGTCCTGATAATACAGAAATCGCAGTTATTGAGATTTCGCAGATTGTCAAAAATCCAACCTTTATAAGATTGGGCAGTTGCGGTGCGTTGCAGAAAGATATAAAGATTGGCGAACTTATAGTAACTACCGCCTCTGTCCGTCTCGAGAATACCTCCCTATATTTCGTTGATGCGGGCTATCCCGCAGTTGCAAACTATGAAATTGTGCTTGCACTTATACAGGGGTGCGAGAAAGTAGGCGCTAAATATAGTGTTGGGCTTACTGCCTCTGCCCCCGGTTTCTATGGTGCCCAGTCGAGGCATATTGGTAAATTCAAGCCACTATTTCCTAATCTGCCTAATGACTTGGCAGAGAAAAATGTCCTAAACTTCGAGATGGAGACAAGTGCACTTTTTACACTATCTTCTATAGGCGGTTTTAGGGCAGGTGCTGTCTGTGCTGTCTTTGCCAATCGCCACAACAATAAATTTATCGACAGCGTCGGAATGGCAAAGGCGGACGCGCTATGTATAAAGGCAGGGCTCTCTGCCTTAGAGGTATTGGCGGAGATGGACAAAGATAAGAAGAGACGTAATGCAAAATATTGGTATCCTAAAATTTAGGAGATGAATATGAATAAAAGTCGCAGATCACTAATTGCTGGCAACTGGAAGATGAACTGCACTACTAATGAGGCGAAGGATTTAGCCACATCATTAAAAGAGCTCCTTAGTGGCGTCAGCAACGTGGATTTGGTTATATGCCCGCCGTTCACAGCACTTGCCGCCGTTAGCCCTATTATAAAAGGTAGCAATATAAAACTTGGGTCACAAGATATACATTGGGAGCCGAAGGGTGCATACACAGGTGAAACTTCTCCGACTATGCTTCTGGACTTTTCCTGTGAGTATGCCATTATAGGACATTCAGAGCGACGGCACATAATGGGTGAGACAAACGATATGGTGAATAAGAAGGTTAAGTCAGCCCTCGCCCACAATATCACACCTATATTATGTGTTGGTGAACTTCTTGAGGAGAGGAGTATGGGGGCTACGAAGGATGTTGTGAAGCGGCAGTTGGAGAAGGGTATTGCGGGGCTTTCTGCGGATGAGATTAAGAAAATGGTAATAGCGTATGAGCCGGTGTGGGCAATAGGAACAGGTAAAAACGCTACACCAAAGCAGGCAAACGACGTCCAATTCTTCATACGTAATCTCCTCATAAAAGCAGCTGGAGAAGATATAGCAAGCAAAGTCAGAATACTCTACGGCGGGAGCGTAAAGCCCGAGAATGCGAAGGATTTGCTCGCCCAGCCAGAAATCGACGGTGCCCTTGTAGGTGGGGCAAGTTTGGATGCAAAGGTGTTTACAGCTATCGTAAATACTGCTACGGTTGTAGTATAATTAGCTTAATCCAAAAAGACAGAGGTTTTTCAGAAGATTTTAACGTGATATCATAAAATTTAGGGAAGAGAGTTTACTGTAAGTTCCTGATATACAAGCACTTATTACCATATAATGAGATTTCCTAACTTTTTCTCAAATTTCTCATAAAAAGGGATTGACTTTCTGGTTTTATTTGTTATAATTATGACGCTAACGTAAAGGTTATGGTTGTTATGTAACGAAAGGTATAAGTTATGGATACTGTAAAAACCAAGATGAACTGTGATAATGACAAGCCCCTAAAGGTCGGCGACCTTGCTAAACGCACAGGTAAAACAGTGCGAACTATCCGCTATTATGAGGAGCTTGGGTTATTAGAATCGCAGAACAGGACGGACGGCGGTTTTCGGCTCTATAGCGATAGTGATGTCCATCGTGTTGAGACAATCTCTTGCCTAAGCGAGTTGGGGTTTTCTTTAGAGCAGGTTAGGGTGCTTGTTAATGCCTGGCGAGAGAGCCAGAAGGGTGTAGAAGTTTCAGAGAAGATAAAAGGGGCTTTAGAGGACGGGTTAAAAGAGGCAAGGAAAAAGATTAAGTTGTTACAGGATTTGGAGAGGCAGATTGTAACATCACTTACCTTCTTGAAGGAGTGTGGGGTGTGTGATGATAAACCGGCTCGGCATACCTGCCAGTGTTGCACGAAGGGCGAGCATAAGGCAGAGCTTCCGTCATTGGTAGATGCCCTTGTGCTTAAGTAGGAGGAGAAGAAATATATGTCGGCTTCAGCCCAATCCATTAAGAACCTTGCAAATCAGGAATACAAATACGGTTTTGTATCGGAGATAGAGTCAGATGCGGCGCCACGCGGCTTAAATGAAGATACCATTCGCCTCATCTCCGCAAAAAAGAGTGAGCCATCTTTTATGACGGAGTGGCGTCTGAAGGCGTATAGACATTGGCTTACGATGAAGGAGCCCACCTGGCAGAACGTTAAATATCCTCCTATCAATTACCAAGATATCGTTTATTATTCCGCACCGAAGCAGAGAAAGGATAGCCCAAAGAGTTTGAACGATATTGACCCTGAGATTAAGAGGACTTTTGATAAATTAGGTATCTCACTACTGGAGCAGGAGCGTCTAAGCGGTATTGCAGTTGACGCTGTCTTAGATAGTGTCTCAGTAGCGACGACATTTAAGGGCAAGCTTGCCAAACTGGGGATAATATTCTGCTCGTTCTCTGACGCTGTGCAAAATCACCCCGACCTTATCAAAGAATATCTGGGCTCTGTTGTGCCTTATAATGACAACTTCTTTGCGGCGCTAAATTCTGCGGTCTTCAGCGATGGTTCATTTTGCTACATACCGAGGGACGTTCGCTGTCCTATGGAACTATCGACATATTTCCGCATAAATGCCGCCAGCACAGGTCAGTTCGAGCGGACGCTCATTATTGCAGAGGAGGGCAGTTCTGTGAGTTACTTAGAGGGTTGCACCGCACCTATGAGAGACGAAAATCAGCTCCACGCCGCTGTGGTGGAACTGATAGCATTAAATAATGCCCAAATAAAATATTCGACAGTTCAGAATTGGTATCCCGGCGATAAAGATGGCAAGGGCGGTATCTATAACTTTGTTACCAAGAGGGGTAAATGTAAAGGGGTAAATTCCAAGATTTCATGGACGCAGGTGGAGACGGGCTCTGCGATTACGTGGAAGTATCCAAGTTGCATATTGCAGGGGGATAACTCTGTCGGTGAGTTCTATTCTGTAGCGTTAGCCAATAATTATCAACAGGCGGATACAGGCACAAAGATGATACACATTGGTAAAAATACAAAAAGCACGGTTATCTCGAAAGGCATCTCTGCTGGACACGGGCAGAATACATATCGCGGGTTAGTAAAAATTATGAAAAATTCAACCGGCTCCCGCAACTACTCACAGTGTGATTCACTACTTTTAGGTGATAAATGCGGCGCACATACATTTCCCTGTCTTGAGGTTAATAATACATCTTCACAGGTAGAGCACGAGGCGTCAACCTCGAAAATTAGCGATGACCAGTTGTTCTATTGTAAGCAGAGAGGTATCTCGGCTGAGGATGCGGTCTCGATGATAGTCAATGGCTTTTGTAAGCAGGTATTCAAGGAACTACCTATGGAGTTCGCCGTAGAGGCACAGAAACTCTTAAGCGTAAGTTTAGAAGGATGTGTGGGGTAAAAAAGGAGGAGAATATGTTAGAAGTAAAGAATCTATATGCTAAAGCGGGTGATAAAGGAATCCTAAAAGGGATAAACTTAAATGTAAAGGCAGGCGAGGTGCACGCAATAATGGGGCCTAATGGCTCCGGCAAAAGCACCCTTGCACACGTCCTTGCTGGGCGGGAGGGCTTTACAGCTATATCTGGTGAGGTTCTATATGATGGGCGAGATCTGTTGAAAATGTCGGCAGAGGAGCGGGCGAGGGAGGGTGTTTTCTTGGCGTTCCAATATCCTGTAGAGATTCCCGGCGTAACGAATTCCTACTTTCTCAGGTCTGCACTTAATGCCATAAGAAAGCATCGCAGTATGGAGGAATTAGATGCTATGGATTTTCTAACACTGATTAAGGAAAAAGCAAAAATAGTTGATATGAGTTCGGACCTTCTAAATCGCTCTGTCAACGAGGGGTTCTCAGGTGGGGAAAAAAAGCGAAACGAAATTCTCCAGATGGCGGTGCTTGAGCCGAGATTGGCTATTTTAGACGAGACCGACTCTGGTCTGGATATAGATGCCTTACAAATTGTTGCCAAAGGTATCAATACCCTTCGGATTGGTTGTCGTGCTATTATAGTCGTTACCCACTACCAGAGGTTGTTGAATTATATTGTTCCTGATTATGTGCACGTTCTTTCTGATGGCCGTATAGTTAAGTCGGGTGGGAAGGGATTGGCGCTCGAGCTTGAGGAAAAAGGGTATAGCTGGATAGAAAATGGTATTGAGCATCTTCCTCAGACAGTTAGCTAAAACAGAGTTGGAATATGACTGAGATTATGGAGGCGGCAAAAGATACATACTTAGCTGACTTTGTGCAGTTTGAGAGGAATATCTCTATTAGGGATGAGCTGTGGGTTAGACGTCTCCGTGCATCGGCCCTATCGCGATTTGCAGAGTTGAGTTTCCCAACAAATAAGGACGAGGAATGGCGATATACGAATATAGCCCCTATTATAAAAACTCCGTTTAGGATTTCAGAGGATTATCTGTGTAGTATAAAGCCGAATGATATATCATTTAGTGGAAATCGGCTTGTCTTTGTGAATGGTCATTACTCTTCTGACTTGTCATATCAGCAACATTTAAACGGCATTCATATAGGCAATTTAGCTGATTTTCTAAATACAACTCGTGAGGGGGTAGAGCCATATCTTGCTAAATATGCCGACTATCGTAGTCATATATTTACTGCCCTGAATACCGCATTTATGAATGATGGGGCATTCATATATATCCCTAAGGGTAAGATTGTGGAACAACCTATTCACCTGCTTTTTCTCTCTACCAATAATAATGGGGATGCTTCTATATCACACCCCCGTGTTCTCATTGTGGCAGAGGGGAATGCCTGTGTGGCTGTTATAGAGGATTATGTAGGAGTCGGTAATGGCACATACTTTACCAATGCCGTAACAGAGATTGTAGCTGGCGAAGATTCTGCGGTAGAGCATTATAAACTACAACGAGAGAGCAATAATGCCTTTCACATTTCGACTATACAAGTTAAGCAAAACCGCAGTAGTAGATTTACATCTCACTCTATTTCACTGGGCGGAATGCTTACTCGCAATGACATAAATGTAGCTCTAAACGGAGAGGGGAGCGAGTGCTCTCTAAACGGGCTTTATATTGTTGATAATAAACAGCATATAGATAATCACACTACGGTTGACCATTCTAAACCGCATACATATAGCAGGGAACTCTACAAAGGTGTACTTGATGGGACATCGAGAGGTGTCTTTAATGGCAGAGTTATTGTGCACCAAAACGCCCAGAAAGTAGATGCCCTGCAGATAAATAAGAACCTCCTACTATCTGCGGACGCCCTAATTAATACAAAGCCGCAGTTAGAGATATTTGCAAATGATGTAAAGTGTAAACATGGAGCAACAGTTGGACAACTTAACCCAGATGCCATGTTCTACTTGCGGTCTCGCGGTATTGGTATTGATGCCGC
>MHYJ01000140.1:12211-16367 GCA_001828445.1 Planctomycetes bacterium RBG_16_43_13 | reverse complement strand
ATGTTTCCGATAAAAGGGTTGCAATGATGACCAGTCACGAACAGGAAATACTTAGTTTTATGGAGATGATAAGCGATAATGACAGCGCTGCCCGTTGCGATGCTATCAGGATGATCACCGGTTTGAAGGATGGCAGACTACTCTACCCCATAATAAAATCACTTCAGGATGATGACCTTGGTGTGCAGCAGGCGGCTATGGATGCCCTGCTTTGTTATGATGATGAAGCGGCAGTTTATAATCTTATCCCTCTGATAGCGGACCAGAGGGTAGCAGTAAAGAATCTGGCTCAGGAGATACTTGAAAAGATAGGCGGCAGCGGGCTCAGACTCCTTCATGCTCATATTCATGACAGAGATGAGGATGTGCGCAAGATGATAGCGGATATTATTGGCCGGTTGGAACTTCCTGAGGCGGCTCCTGTTCTAATTGAGATGTTAAATGACCCAAATGACAATGTGAAATGTTCAGCAATGGAAGGACTTGGAAGGATTACAGACCAGTCAATAGTAGAACACCTCATAGCTCTTCTTGGGCAAGGGGGTTGGATTACACTGTTTGCTGTTGAATCTCTTGGACGGCTTAAGAACAGCAGGGCAGTTCAACCACTTGTTAAACTACTCAACTCTTCACAAAGTATTGATGTTCAGTATATGGCAATAGATTCTTTATCGAATATCGGAGGTAAAGAGTCTATAGCCGGACTTCTTGAGATTATCGATTTTGTTAAACCGGAAATTATGGATATAGCTGTAATGGGCATAGTTACTATGACACAGGGAAATGTTGGATCTGTAGTCGATGAGTTTGGAAGGGAAGCGTTTATTGTGCATCTTGCAAGGGCAGCTGATAACGTTAATGTTTCTGATCAGGAAGATATCCTGAATATCCTGCAGGCCTTCATGTCAATTGGAAGCAGTGAGTGTGCTGAAGAAGTTCTCAAGCTTATTGAGGGTATTGACAGGGAAAACCAGGTTCTGTTGAACAAGGCGGTTGAGGTGATGAAGGAAACCGCTGATGAAAACACTTTAATAGACTTGCTAAGTCATATAAATCAGACTGTAAAGCTGGTTTCTATAAGGGTGCTTGGCCTCATAAGATCTGGAAAGGCCATTCCAGCGCTTTCAATATTATTTGAAGAAGTTGAGAGAGATCTGAAAAAGGAGATTCTTGCTGCCATGGGCAATATAGGCGGGCAGAATGCACTCAGGTTTATTTCAGAGCGACTGTCATGTGGTGATGGACATATAAGGAAGTCGGCAGTTAATGCACTTGGATCACTTGCATCAACTGAAGCCATAAAACCACTTTTAAACCAGCTTCATAAAGAGGAGTATCGCGATGTAATTGGCACGGTAGTTTGTGCGTTAATCGAAATAGGACGAAGAAATAAGAGCCAGGAGCTTGCAGAAGGTCTGTTAATCAGTCTGAACAGCGAAAAATCAGCTGTGAGAGAAATGGTAGTCAGGGGACTGGGTGAATTAAAGTGGATTGATTCTTCAGAGCATATATGCGGGCTTTTAAATGATGAAGACTGGAGGGTCAGAAGGGCATGCCTTGAGGTCCTCAGCTGTCTCAGTAATACGGGCTTTATTGAGAATCTCATAATTGCTGCTCATGATGAAAAGGATGAGGTCAGGATGACTGTGGCCCAATTGTTAAGTGAAAACACGGATGTGAGCACAGCAACTGATGTTCTTATTGAAATGCTTGAGGATAATAATGACCGGATTCAATTAATGGCGATTGAAGGACTCGTGAGACAGAATACCCCGAAAGCGATACCATTTATTATGAGACTTGCCGGCAGTGCAAATTATACAGTCCGAAAATATTCTTTATGGGCATTAGGTGAGCTTGGAGCTTATGAGGCAGAGCATATACTTAGAATTGCCGCGTCAGACGAAGACCAGGAGATCCATGATGCAGCTATCGCCGCATATAATAAGTTGATGTCATCTAAATATGTTAATCACTAAGACTATTGAAATGAGTGATAATACCTTTCATTCTCTGAGAGATATGATTTATGCCAGAAGTGGAATGCATTTCCCTGATAATAAAAAATATATACTGGAAAACAGGCTCTCCAGACGCATTGAGGATGCCGGCTTTGAGAATTATGAGAAATATATTGAGTTTCTAAGGCATGATGCAGGGAAGGAAAAAGAGTTCACAAACCTGTTTAATATTATAACGACAAATGAAACGTATTTTTTCAGGGATAACAGTCAGTTGCAGGTTTTTGAATCTACTGTCCTGCCGGAAATAGTTCAGAAACAGAAGAATAAGGGGTGCAAAACAGTAAAAATATGGAGCGCAGCATGTTCAACAGGAGAGGAGCCGTATACTCTGTCAATGATGGTTAAAGATAAGCTGTCGGCTCCTGAGTACAAGGACTGGGAAATAGAGATTCATGGAAGTGATATAAGCGAGGCTGTATTAACCTCAGCAAGAAGAGGTGAATATAATGATTACTCTGTTCGTAATGTTATTCCTCAGCATCTTAGCAAGTATTTTTCTAAAAATGCCAGCGGTAAATATATCATTAATCCGGAAATAAAAAAGCTGGTTAGATTCAGCAATATCAATCTCTCAGATGATTCAGCCCTGAGGATGTACCGCGGGATGGATATTATATTCTGCAGAAATGTGCTTATTTACTTTAATGAAGCTTCCAAAAAAAGAGTTATTTCGAGTCTGTATAATAGTCTGGTTTCCGGCGGGTATCTGTTTATAGGTCATTCAGAATCACTGTTTAATGTGACGAGGGCATTTAATATTGTAAGTGTAGATAGCAATCTGGTTTATAGGAAATAGGAACAGGTAGTCATTAAATTATATAGAAAGACAAGTGTTTATTATGAAAAAACATGTCTTAGTTGTAGATGACTGCAGGACAACCAGGAAGATAGTATCTCTATATCTGAACCATGCCGGATATAAAACAATTGCTGCCGGCAATGGTGTGGAGGCAATTGAGAAACTTGTTTCATCAGATGTGGATATGATTATTTCTGACCTGAATATGCCGCAGATGGATGGATCCGCTCTGATCGAATGGGTACGCAGCAATTTATTATACAGGAACATGCCGCTCGTAATATTAACAACTGAGAGAGATGATTTACGGAAGTCTGAACTTATTCGGAATGGCGCCACTGCATTTCTGTCAAAGCCAATAACAAAAGAGAATCTTATAGAAGAAGTAACCAGAATATTTGAGGGGTGCAGTTATGTTAGATCTGAAGATTAAGGTTTTAGTGGTAGATGATTATTCCACAATGCGCAGGATTTTGACAAACATTCTTAAACAGATTGGCTATTCAGATATTGATGTGGCAGAAGATGGTTACAGTGCCCTTGCAATGTTAAAGCAGGGTGGATATGGCCTTGTGGTATCTGACTGGAATATGCCAAACATGAATGGACTCGACCTTCTTAAGGCTATACGGGCTGACGATTCATTAAGTGATATGCCGGTACTTATGGTGACTGCTGAGGCTAAAAAAGAAAATGTAATTATTGCTATCAAGGCAGGAGTCAATAATTATGTAGTCAAGCCATTTACAAGTGATGTACTCAAGGAAAAGATTGAAAAGATATTCGACAGTAATAATTTGGCGTTGAGCGCCTCTCGCTGAATAATGTGATCAAGGAGCCATATCATGCAGGTTCAAAAACAGTATGAAAAGCTGCTGCAGTTAGTGGGATTTGCGGTCGGCGATGAGCGGTTTGCGGCCGATATCTCGGACATACATGAGATTAACAGATATGAGCATATCAACCGGATACCTGAATTGCCAGGTAATGTTCTTGGGGTAATAGACCTGCGTGGTGTAGTAATACCTGTCATAGATCTTGGAGGTAAACTCGGAATACCCAGCGGAGATATCACCCGGAACACAAGAATTATTGTAGTAGGTTTTAACAACGACAAGATCGGAATTCTCGTTGATGCTGTGTTCGAGGTACTCAGGGTCACTGATGGCAGCATTGAGGCCCCGCCGTCAATTACAAAGAGTATTAGTTCGGAGTATATAAGAGGAATAATAAGAAATGACGGATATATTACTGTTGTACTGGACCTGGCGAGGTTATTTAATGACTATAGTCGGGACAGTTTTATTACAAACACTGCACTGAAATCACACAA
>MHYJ01000140.1:10016-12197 GCA_001828445.1 Planctomycetes bacterium RBG_16_43_13 | reverse complement strand
ACAATCCTGCGGAAAAATCTTATAATGATATTGACCAGCTTGTAGATGCTGTGCGGGCAATGTCACAGGGTGACTTCAAACATGAAATCAAGGAAGATTTATATGGACAACTAGGTGATATTGCCAGATATATCAATGCTACAATTAAGAGAATACAGTCTGTTGAGACAGATATTGCTCATGCCTCATGCAATATTCCGCAGGCATCTGTGCAGTTGTCAGAAATATCCAAAGCAACAGAGGTGGCAACACACAACGTGATCAATCAGGTAGAAAAAATTCTCGATAATCACGACTTGATTATTGACCAAACGGAATCTGCTGAGCGTGGTAATGATATTCCCACTTTATTGAGAGAGGTAAGAAATATAGCTTCTGAGAACAGGGAGGTGCTTCTCGACATTATTACAGGACTCTCGTTTCAGGATTTGACGGGTCAGAAGATCAAAATGATTGTAGATCTGATTGAGGATGTGGAAAAGCGTCTATTGCAGTTGATTGTAACTTTCGGGCTTAAGTCCAAGGATACTTGTGAAAACGACAATTCATTAAAAGAATATTCTGATAATCCGACACTGAATCAGGATGTGGTAGACAGCATACTGAAGGAATTTGGTTTCGATTAGTTATGGCAGGCCGACTGTTGTAAATGTATTCTTAGGGGGATTAGATGGCTGATGAGATGCTGGATGAGATGCAGGAGTTGATCGGGGAATTTATTGTTGAAGCTGATGAGGTGTTGGAAGGCCTTGATCAATTTTTTGTGAAACTTGAGGAGTCTCCAGGTGATATAGGTCTTATTAATGAAATATTCAGGGCTGTTCACAGTATCAAAGGTTCTGCAGGATTTCTTGGTTTTACACGTCTCGTAGAGGTGGCCCATCAGTCTGAGAATATCTTAAACAAGCTTCGTCAGAAGGAGATGCTGGCAACATCAGAGACGATTGATATAATACTCGAATCCGTTGATGTGCTTAAGGTTTTGTTGAGCGAAGTTAAGAATAGCACCGGTGAACAAATAGACATAAACGTAATCATCAGAAAACTGTCTTTATTATCAGAGTATTCTGCGCTCCCTGAAACTTCATCAGGTGATTCAGGGTGTGAAGATGATGCTTCCATTGAAGCGGCGAAGAAACCTGTCAATGAAAATATAAATAAATCTCAGGATAATTATTCAGTTAAACAGATAACCAGCTCCGTTGAGGATAAGGAGCAGTCCCTCAGGATTGGTACGGACCGCCTTGATCATGTAATGGACCTTGTAGGAGAGTTAGTCCTCAGCAGAAACAGGTTGAGCAAGATACTCAATGATATAGAAGGATTATACGAAGAAGACGAGAAGATCAGGTCTTTACTCGAGACATCATCGAATCTTAGTTTAATTACAACGGATATACAGCTATCAGTAATGAAGATGAGGATGGTGCCTATCAGGAAGGTATTTAATAAATTTCCAAGGATGGTACGTGATTTAGCAAGAAAGGCAAATAAGAAGGTTAATATTGAGATGCGAGGCGAGGCGACGGAGATAGACAAGTCAGTTATTGAGGTGCTTAATGACCCGCTTATTCATTTAATCAGGAATTCGATTGATCATGGCATTGAAACACCTGAGGAGAGGCTTAAGAAAGGGAAGCCTGAGGCTGGAACAATAAAGTTGAATGCATTTCAGGAAGGGAATTCTATAGTTATTCAGGTTGAGGATGACGGTAATGGGATTGATCCTTCTGTTATCGAGAAGAAGGCGCGTGAGCGGGGGTTAATCAAAAATCATGATATTAAATTGACTTCCAGGGAAATTATTAATTATATTTTTGAACCCGGCTTCAGCACAGCTGAAATGGTTACGGATATTTCCGGCAGAGGTGTAGGGATGGATGTCGTTAAGACTAACATAGGGCGAATAAATGGAATAATAGATGTTAATTCGAATAGCGGCAAGGGAACACAGTTTGTTCTAAAAATACCACTGACCCTGGCTATTATTCAGGTACTCATGGTAAAGGTCAATGGTGAAATGTATGCGCTTCCACTGGCTTCCATAGTAGAAACATTCAGGGTGTCTGAGAGCAGTCTGCAATACATAGATGGTCGGCAGGTACTTAATGTAAGAGACAGGCTGATCCCACTTATCAAACTTAGTGATATTCTGGAGTTAGGTTGTCCTGAAATGGTGAA
>MHYJ01000140.1:9736-9939 GCA_001828445.1 Planctomycetes bacterium RBG_16_43_13 | reverse complement strand
AGGAGGTTGTGATTAAACCTGTTGGAACATATTTTTCTGATATAAAAGAGGTCTCCGGCGCAACTATAACCGGTGATGGGAAAGTTGGTCTGATCCTGGACCCAGGATCCCTGATTTACAGATAGTGTGATTTAATTGCAAAATAAAGGAGAAGAATAAAAATGGGCAGCCCTGTAACAGTGCTTGTCGTAGATGATTCGGCC
>MHYJ01000140.1:0-9695 GCA_001828445.1 Planctomycetes bacterium RBG_16_43_13 | reverse complement strand
GGACATAAAAGTCATTGGAGAAGCAGTGGACGGTGAAGACGCAATAGTGAAAGTAAAGACACTGGCGCCGGATGTAGTTACAATGGATATTGAGATGCCCAGGCTCAATGGGCTCGATGCATTGAGGCATCTAATGAAGAATACGCCGGTGCCTGTGATAATGGTCAGTTCTCTTACCGAAGAAGGGGCCAGAGAGACTATTAAGGCGCTGGAGATTGGCGCAGTTGATTTTGTGCCAAAACACTTATCCGGTAATATAGTTAACATTACAAATATAAAAAATGATATTTGCACAAAGGTAAAAGTTGTAGCACGAAGTAAATATAGACTGAAAGGTCTTACATACTCCGGGCCGGCCGAAGTTCTGTCACCTGATTTTAGTGTGCGGAAGAATACAAACAGAATTAAACTTGTAATTATGGGCTCGTCAACCGGCGGTCCCAAATCATTACAGGATGTATTGCCAAGGCTGCCAAATAACTTTCCGGCCGGGATCATCGTTGTGCAGCATATGTTGCCGCTATTTACTGCGTCATTTGCCAGGAGGATGGAAGAGTTATGTCATATGGAGATCAGGGAGGCTAAGGATGGTGACCTGATTAAACCCGGGTTAGCCCTTATAGCCAAGGGAGGATCTAATCTTATAGTTGAAAGAGGCAGGACAGGTGAAGTTCATGTAAAATTAACATCTGAACCTGCAACTGTTCATATGCCTTCAATTGATATTGCTATGGAATCCGTAGCGCGTACGTATGCTGAATCTGCCCTTGGTGTTATTATGACAGGAATGGGACAGGATGGATGTGAGGGGCTTAAGATGATTAAGAAAATGAACGGCAGGACAATAGCCCAGGATGAGGAGACATCCGTTATATTTGGAATGCCGAAGGCAGCAATAAATAGTGGTGTCGTAGATAAAATAGTCCCGCTTGGCAAAATAGCGGGTGAGATTATAAGTATGCTTTGAATTCAACACTGGCAGGTGATTAACATATGAAATCTAATACAATAGAAAAAATTGCATTACAGATTGTAACCTTTACGGTAGGTAATGAGCAATGTGGGATCAACATTATGAAGGTTCAGGAGATCATAAGGGTTATTGGGGCAGTGAAGGTTCCTAAGGCCCCGGCTTATGTTGGAGGTGTAATAAATTTAAGGGGGAAGATCGTCCCGGTCATTGATCTCAGAAAAAGGATGGGAAAAAGTGTTGCGGAATATACCGATTCGTCGAGGATAATCGTAGTTGACACAGGCAACAGGCTTGCAGGATTAGTTGTTGATGCAGTTATAGATGTCATTAATCTTAACGTTAATGACATTGAGGCATGCCCCGCCATTGATGAAAATTCAAGATCAAAGTATATAAGGGGAATTGGCAGGAAAGAAGAAAGGCTGATAACTGTTTTAAATTTGGATGATCTCCTGATTGTTAGTCAGGGGATACTTTAATATTTTATTATGTGGAGGGAATAATGAAGTTCTTACATTGCCTGCAAATAAAACAGAAAATATTTATTTGTTTCTGTATAATATCGCTCCTCTTCGTATGTACCGCAGTGTTTTCCTTTGTATCAAGCAGAAATGTCCGGAATCAATCTGTTGAACTCAGGAACAACTCTTTTATAGCGCTTCAGCATGCGCAAATCTTAACGTCTGAATTCAATGCAATTGGAGACCATTTTTCTAATGCATGGACATTCTCAGATGCGGGAATTCTTTTGAAATCTAATGAGAATGTTGATAGATTTACGGCATCAATAAATGAGCTCAGGAAAAGAGCCCCGGAAAGACTAAAGGACATTGTAGAGATAAATAAATTATTTGATGAGTTTAATAATGATGGACGTTTGATTGCTAATGGATTAATTAGTGGTGATGTTCAGTCCATTGAGTCCAGGATGAAAAGATTTGGTGAAGTAACTTCAAAACTTAGATACAGGCTTGATTTATTTAAGAAGAATTCAAGTGATCACTTAAGCAGTAAGCTGGACAGTATTGAAGATACTTCCAGGAGGAACACTGTGATAGTTACAATCATCAGTCTGGCAATGATTATTGTAAGCCTTTCGATGGCAATCCTCATTAGCAGAATGATAGTTACTCCATTGCATCAGCTTGCAAAGGCATTTAATGAAATTGCCGAGGGTGATGGAGATCTGCGCCGCAGACTGGATACCAGCCGACTGGACGAGGCAGGGGAAGTCGCAAAGGGTTTTAATACCTTTGCTGACAAGCTGACAATGGTTCTTGCCAAAGTAGTGGAACTGACACAGCGTGTTGGTGTTTCTGCCATGCAGTTGTCGGCTACGGCTGAACAGATTTCCAGGGGAACACAGGATCAGAACATACAGGTTGCACAGGTTGCTTCTGCTATAGAGGAGATGAGCGCAACAGTAATTCAGGTTGCCAATAATACAGGTCAGGCATCGGAGTTTGCCAGAACGGCTTCTGACATGGCTATTAATGGCGGAAAGATTGTCTCAAGGACAGTAACAGGCATGCAGAGCATAGCAAGGTCTGTTGAAGAGTCTGCAAAAACAATCGGAGAATTAGGCAGGAATTCTGATCAGATAGGTGAGATTATTTTGGTCATTAATGATATTGCCGACCAGACCAACCTTCTTGCATTGAATGCTGCGATTGAGGCAGCAAGGGCCGGAGAGCATGGTAAAGGTTTTGCGGTCGTTGCAGACGAAGTCAGAAAGCTTGCCGAGAAGACTTCTAAGGCGACAAAGGAAATAAGGGAGAAGATCGAGGTTATTCAGAAGAGGACTGCAGGGGCTGTTGATGCTATGAACAACGGCAAAAAAGATGTGGATATAGGAGTCGAGCTTGCATCCGAGGCAGGTGAGAGCCTGACTAGTATCGTGGAGATTGTAAATAAAGTGTCAAATATGATTGTTCAGATTGCAGCAGCTGAAGAGCAGCATTCCGCAGCTGCAGGGGAGATATCATCCAATATAGAGTGTATAGCAACGGTAACCAGCGAGGCAGCAGGGAGTGTTAAAGATACAAGCCATGCGGCAAACGAGCTCTCCATGATTGCCTCTGAGTTGCAGGCAATGACCTCTCAATTTAAGTTGTAGTATTCAAACTCAGGCATAACCAGCATATTCATTCGATCCAGGCGCAGGCAAGACAGGGTCATCCAGTGAGTATTTCGCTATTCCGATAAGCTCTTCTTCTCGAGTAGTCTGAAGATCTCTTTATTTATCATCTCCATAGGGGTAATCCTTTCTGCAGCGCCCAGTTCTATCGCTGCCTTTGGCATGCCAAACACCGCACACGATTTTTCGTCCTGGGCTATTGTCCGTGCCCCATTTTCCCTCATGGTCAGGAGGCCTGTTGCTCCGTCTGTGCCCATACCAGTCAATATCACTCCTACTGCATTATTTCCCACGTATTTTGCAACGGATTCAAACATTACATCTATGGATGGCCGGTGTCCGTTCACCTCAGGGTACTGATTCGTTTCAACATTATATCCTGCCCCGCTTCTCTTTATTGTCATGTGATAGTTTCCAGGCGCTATCAGAGCAAGTCCTGGTATAACACTATCACCGCATTTGGCTTCTCTGACCTCTATCTGACAGATATTATTCAATCTCTCTGCAAATGATTTTGTAAACAATTCGGGCATATGCTGTGTAACGATTATCCCGGGGGCATTGGCAGGCATTCTTGAGAGGATGGTTCTAATAGCTTCTATTCCGCCTGTTGATGCGCCTATGGCGAGGATCTTATTCTTAGCTTCGATAAGTTCTGATGGCAGAAGAGGGGGAGGCGAAACGATTTCGCTTGCAGCCTTTTTTTTTATGACATTCATTCTTGCCGCATACCTGATCTTTTCTGCAAGCATATTCAGCATCCTCTCAGCGCCATCTGTTTCGTCAATATCGGGCTTAGTGATAAAATCAGCAGCTCCTGTCTCGAGACATCTTATAGTAAGGTCACATCCGCTTTTAGTTACTGAACTTACCATGATAACCGGCATGGGGTGGTAATCCATGAGTACTTTCAAAAATGTGAGACCGTCCATCCTCGGCATTTCTACATCGAGTGTGATGACGTCAGGATTCAACTTAAGTATCTGATCCTTGGCTACGTATGGATCCGGAGCTGATCCAACGACATCGATGTAAGGAAACTGGTGAAGTCCATAGACAAGAATATTCCTTGCCATAGCAGAATCATCAACTACCAGCACCCTTATCTTTCTACGTTTATATATATCTGTCATGATTGCTTCTTTGTCAGGCTGAATCATTACTCCGCGGCCATTTCACCACTAATATGCGGTATAAGCGGTATTACGATGGAGATTGATGTGCCTTCTCCTGTTTTACTTTGTATATTAATTTGTCCGTGGAGTTTTTCAATGTTTCTTCTGACTATATCCAGTCCAACCCCTCGTCCTGAAATATCTGTTACCAGTTCTGCCGTGGAAAAGCCCGGCTGGAATATAAAATCGTACATCTGCTGTTCTGTTATATCTGCATCAGATTCTGTGAACCCCTTTTCAAGGGCTATTTTCAATACCTTATCCTTACATATGCCTCGGCCGTCGTCACGAATCTCTATGACAATGGAACCGCATCTGTTAAATGCGTCAAGATATATAACACCCTTCTCAGGTTTCCCATTCCGTATTCTTTCATCAGGGGGTTCAATACCGTGGTTTACTGAGTTACGTAATATATGGATCAGGGGATCACAAATCTCTTCTATTACGCCCTTGTCAAGTTCTGTGTCTTCTCCGGAGGTTACTAAATCTACAAGTTTTCCTTCTTTATTAGCTATATCGCGAACCACCCACATCATTTTCTGAAATGTCTGTTTCAGCGGCATCAGACGCATAGACATGACCAAGGCCTGAATCTCTTTTGTTATCTTGTCAAGATGTGATACAGAATTTTGCAGGTCATGGTCAGCGGTTCGTACAACGGCAGGGTTCATATTTATAAGTGTCTGAGCTGTTACAAGTTCTCCAATTAAATTTGCGAGAGTATCTATCCGTTCAGTTGTTACTTTTATAGACCTGGCTGGTGTTTTTGTCAGTGATTTCTGCGATTCCTGTATATCAATTGCTATCTTAACTTTGTCAGCAGGTACGAAGCCTTCGTCTACAAGTATCTCACCAAGTTTCCTTTCCTGCAGTTTTAATGCCCTGTTCAGTTGTTCATCATTTATTACTCCGCTTGCTACAAGTATCTCCCCGATCATTGGTAATCCAGATGGGTTTTTTTGCAGGGACTCTTTGTGTAAAAACATGTCTATCTTCTGGAGGAGCGGATTAATGTCAACAGGATTACAATGCGGGTATTTGCTAAGCTCGTCCTCGGTAAGGGCAAATTTATCTCTAAGAGACCATGGAAGCTCTGTCCTCATTTTATTCACGGCATCCACAACTTCAGCTATAAGATCAATAAAACCCTTGGTGACCAGCAGGTTTCTGCTTCTCGCGTCGTCAAGCATTGATTCTATTTTATGACACAGCCGCCCCATCTCTTTAATGCCAAGGTAACCGCAGTTTCCCTTTATTGAATGGAATGACCGGAATATATTGTTAACAATATCAAGGTTGTTATTATCTTTTTCAAGCAGGAGAACGGAAGACTTGATGTCTTCAAGGAAGGAGCCTGTTTCTTCAATAAAATCGAGAAAAATATATTTTAAACACGACATTGTCGTGACTAATTCTGGTATACCTATATCATCATTATTAAGCTTATCCTGCAACTCCATTCCCCAGTCGTCAGGGTTTGCCAGTTCATCGCCCTTTTTCAGCGGCATATTATTATTTCCGATTGGAATGTTCATGAAAACCAGCCTGTCGTTTGCAAGTGTAACTCTGAAGCGCTTATTCAATCCTTTCTAATTGATTATCAGGTCAGCAAATGGATTGGTGAATTGATGTTCACCTGTGGGCGGTCTTTCGTTCAATACAACAATATCAACTCTCCTGTTCTGACCCCGCCCTTCTGCTGTTTCATTGTCTGCAATAGGACGGTACTCACCATAGCCTATTGCAGTTAATCTCGATGGTTCCAATCCCATATTTACAAATCTGCGTACTATACTTGTTGCCCTTGATGAGGAGAGTTCCCAGTTTGATGGATAGAGGGGGCTGCTAATGGGAATGTTGTCCGTGTGGCCTTCGACTTGAATGTCCCTCCTGATACTTGTAAGAACACCCGCGAGATGATCAATTGCTTCTTCGGCCTGACTTTTGATCTCCGCATTGCCTGAATCGAAAAGGGCAGTGTCTTTTATCCTGATTACAATGCCCTTGCCGTTCTGAAAGATTTCAAGTTTTTTATCCTGCTCGAAATTCTTCATTACGTTTTTTATTGCGGTGATATTTTCCACCCTGCTTGTTGTCCTGATGACGGAGGATAAACTCGGGACAACTTCAATATGTTTTGCAGTCATATTTGATGGGTTGAATGCTGCCTGCGCTGAATCACTTACTGCCCTGAATTTACCTTCATTAACAGATGATGAGGAGTACATAACTACGAAGAAGGCGAAAAGTAGAGTTATAAAATCTGCATATGATATAAGCCATCGATCATGGTTGTCATGTTCTTCTTGTTTCTTCTTTGGCATGCGGCCCCATTCTTAACTATTTCTTTGCTTGCTTGTTATTTGATTTTTCAATAAAACCTTCCAATTTATCCCTTAACAGCCTTGGATTTTCTCCCGTTGCTATACCAATAAGTCCTTCTATAGTAAGCTCTTTGATCAGGGTCTTATTTTTTATTTTAATCTTTATATTTCCAGCCAGTGGCAGGAAGAGCAGATTGGCTGAACCAACGCCATAGATTGTGGCGACGAATGCTGTAGCTATACCCGGCCCGAGTTTGCTCGGGTCAGCAAGATTCTCCATAACATGAATTAATCCAATGACTGCCCCGAGGATACCTACAGTAGGTGCAAAACCTCCGGCTGTTTCAAAGACCTTTGCAGACAACAGTTCACGCTCTTCCTGATATGACATCTCTATCTCTAATATCTTCTTTAGGGTTTCCGGCTCGGTTCCATCAATAACATACTGGAGTCCCCTGGTAAGAAATGGATCTTCAATCTTATTTATCTTTGATTCGAGCGCAAGGATACCTTCTTTTCTCGCAATCTGTGCAAAGTTCTCAAGTTGTGATATGAATCCGTCATAATTTGTTTTACCTGGAAGTAAAGCCTCTTTAGCAAGCTTAAATGCCAGCAGAAAGGGTTTCATTGGATAGTTGACCATTACTGCCCCAATGGTACCCCCGATCACAATCAGAAAGGCTGTAAGCTGAAGGATGGATCCTACATGTCCGCCTTCCATTGCCTGACCAATAAGGATGGCAGTTAAACTTAAAACAATGCCTAATGGGATAAGAATATCCATTTGTCCTTTCAATTCCCTGATTCAATAACAATAGTCGGCACTAAATATGGATTATCATGTGCCGAGTCATACACTCTGCACGTCTGGCACTTTCTGTTATTCATAACACAGCACCCGGGCAATTTATCAATTGACCAGCAGGCAGATTTTTGATCCAGATAGACCTCACAATTGCTTCTCATATTAATTGGACATTTAAGCACCTTCCAGCACGGGGTGGTCAGAAGGAGTCGTCTGATGCCCTCGTAGTTAAGTCCTTCTTTGTGTATGAGGTGCCAGATGTGAGTGATCCATTTTGTCTCCGCCTGTGTAAAGAGACGATGATTACTTTTAGAGTCCCTGTGGGTTCTCAGAAGTCCCTGACGTTCATATTCACGAATGGTACCTGATGAGACACCAGTAAGAAAGGATGCGACCCGTATTGTGTATACAGGCTGTATGTCAGTATCAGATGGCATCATGGCATTAAAATTATCGGATTTGGTATGAGAGACTTTAGGCAGGTGAGGGAAGGTATTTTACAGGCAGCGCTGATAGATAAATTGCGATGATTGTCATAGGGGAGTTAATGGCATGGCGTGTCGATCCGCCTTTTGCCAGGTTCACTAAGGGCCATGAAGATCCCCCCCACCCTCACACCTCAGACTTCTCTCAGTACAGGCTTAACCCTTTCCCTGAGGGAGGGGGTTAAGCCCGCGCGGAAATTTATAAACATTATATGTAAGCGTGCCGATACTGTGTGTAAAATCAATTATTATGATAGGTTCCTGATATGAAGCTTACTGAAATGATAACAGAAAATAATGTCCCTATTCGTATAGAAACGGGCAAATCATCAGTAGTATGCGAGACCCTTTACAGGACAAAAGAAAGCAAGAAGATAAATACGTCATTAGCAAGCAATGATGCTCATGTTTCAGTCCGGGCTTTAACATTCAGCAAGATAAGAGATGTAATCAATCGTCTGCCAGAAGTCAGGGAAGATAGAGTTAAGTCTATCGGAAATGAAATGTTAATGGGCGAAAATAACGTAAGTTCGGAACTTGTAGCATTCAAATTAATAAGTGAAATTATAATTGATACCCTATCAGAGGAATAATCAATGGACGATAAATATTCAGATCTTCTGGAAATATTGGAAAAGGAAGTGAGGTCATTCCGGGAATTTCTAACTCTTCTCCAGAAAGAAAGGCAATATCTGATTGATTTGTCTCTGGATAAACTGCATGAATGTCACAAACAGAAGGAAAAGATAATTGTTAACCTTAAAGCGCTGCAAGATGCAATGATTGAACTTATCTCAGAGATAAAGGGTGATAATCGTACTGACTTCACTGCAATATTATCCGTGATAATAGATAATGCGCCGTTGAGATACAAAAAGGGAATGGAATCCTGTCAGTCAAATCTTAAATCATTAGTTGACAGTATAAAAGAGATTAATCAGATAAACGGAATACTTGCCGACAGGGCCATAAACTATACAAGGAACTCTCTGTCATTTCTTAATCGCGTTGTCTGTCAATTGCCTGTATATCATCAATCAGGCAGGATATCTGAGGAAGGCATGGCGGGTACCTTGTATTGCAAGAAAGGATAGATATGAGTACTGTTAGCAGCTTCCCCCATGACAGGTTATAATGCAGTCGCAGCCTTCGGACCTGTCTTCTTTAATTTCCACAGATTAAATAAGAATATCATTATATATATTGTAGTCACATTATCCTCCTGTAACCCGCGGATTAAACTCGTTCTACTTGTTTGATAAACCAATATGAGTTAGAATCATAGAAAAAACAGACCTGCTGAGGATATATATTGAATATTAACTCTGAATTACCGCAGTTTTACAGCGATGTGATGCAAAGTCTCTCTGCGTTCCAACGCATTGTTGCAACGCTTAATAAGAGATCAGATGTGAAGTCTATATGTGACGAGGTTGTTAAAATACTGTCTGATGAGCTTGGTCTTGAACATTGCTCAATAATGCTGCTCGATAATAGTGGCAATTACGTAGTAAATCAGGCAGGTGTATCACCGCCTGAGGCAACAATAAATCAGGAGGTTTATAGCCGGGCGTTTAGAGTGGGAGAAGGGGTTGCAGGTATGGTTGCAAAAAACAATACTCCTATACTCATAGCAGATGTGGATAACGATGTCAGATTTGTGAAACTGAAGTCAGCCGTTGACATAGGATCCTTACTCTGTCTGCCTGTTTCTGCCGGAGGGCGGTGTTTAGGTGTATTAAACCTTTCACACAGTAAACATAAATTTTTCAGTAAACACCATGAGAAGGTCT